>NZ_JBWXON010000020.1:0-115116 GCF_056678875.1 Pantoea folii
GCTCATCTGTAAAACGTCATAATGAATTTCATTATGTGTTCACTCGTGAGACTTGATATTTTTTACGTCCGGAGACGTTGATATCAATCCTGCGAGTGCCCACACAGATTGTCTGATAAATTGTTAAAGAGCAGCGCCGCGATTTCTCAAGCGGCGCGGGATGCGTATATTACGCTTTCCGCATTCTCAGTCAAGCATTTATTTTTGCTTTTCTGAAGGTTGCCTTGAAGACCACCTCCTGAACACTTCGCTTCGTAAGCCGTTGTTCCGTGTCAGTGGAGGCGCAGTATAGGGATTTCTTTTTGGCTGACAAGCGCTAAATGCAAATTAAATTCTGAGTGCTGTTTTTTTCGTCGAAACCCCACTAAATCGCCAGTTTTTCCAGCAATGGAAAGCCATAACGCCGTAAAACCGGTGATAATTGCACCGCCTCCTCATCCATAAGCGTGCAGAACGCCATATTTTGACCAGAAGAAACGGCGTGCGGCGCTTCATGTTCTAATAACCATACTGTGCGGCGTGCAATGGCTGCACCGGAATCCACTAACCGCGTGCCTTCAGGCAGTACCATTTGCAGCTCGTCACGCAATAGAGGAAAGTGCGTACATCCCAGGACGACAGTGTCAGGTGGCTCTTTCATGCTAAGCCAGGGTTGCACAGCATGGCGCACATCAGAGAGTTCCACCCCTTCACCATGCAGTTTCGCTTCCGCCAGCTCTACCAGTTCAGCAGAACCCAGCATTTCGATTTTGCACTCGCGCGCAAACTGCGCCACCAGCTCATGAGTATAAGGACGTTTTACCGTGCCGCGCGTTGCCAGTAACCCCACGACACCATTACGCGTGAGACGCGCAGCAGGTTTAATCGCCGGCACAACACCGACAACAGGAAACTCGAATCGCTCACGCAGTGCAGGTAAAGAAACGGTGCTAGCCGAGTTACAGGCAATGATGACTAATGCCAGCGGGAAGCGTTTTGTAATCGCCTCAACCACAGCAACCACACGCTCGACAATAAAGTCTTCGGTTTTTTCACCGTAAGGGAAACCTTCATTATCGAAGGCATATAAATAGTGAAGATCCGGCAATAACTGCCGGACCTCATCATAGACGGAGAGCCCACCGACGCCGGAGTCAAACACCAGCACGGTGGGACGCAGATCAGAAGCTGTAGCTGGCGCTGAGGTAATACTCCGTTCCTGGAGTTGGATAGCCATACACTGTCTCGTAGTCTTTATCGAACAGGTTGGCAATTCTACCACGAACGGTGAGCTGTGATGTGACCGGATACGACACTGCGAGATCCCATAAGCTCACACCGCCCAATTTCACGCGCTGCGGCGTGTAAGAGTGGTTGTAATCGTTATCGTAACGATCGCCAAGATAGTGATAGGTCACAGACCAGTCAAAATCGTAGATTGTCCAGTCGAGTTGGTATTTCACCTGCTGCTTAGCACGGCGTACTAGCTGCTGATTAGTCTCTGCATCACGCGCATCAACATAATCGTATGAGATTTGATGGCTGAGCGGGCCAGTATCGAAGGATGCTGTTGCTTCCACCCCTTTGATGCGTGCTTTATCGATGTTGTAATAAACGTACGTGCTTGGGTCGCTATCAATCAGATTGTCGATATCATTGCGGTAGCCGGATACACGCCAGTTTACCGGGCCCGTCAGCCCCTCAAAGCCCCCTTCCCACTGCTTGCTCTTTTCAGGCTTCAGATCCGGGTTACCATACGTCTGGCTGTAAAGCTGTCCTAAATTCGGCGATTTGAATGCCGTACCGTAAGAAGCGAAAACACGGTAGCCGTCAACAAACTCCCACGCAGCACTGCTCTGCCAGGTGTTATGCCAGCCAAACGCATCATTGTCGTCGCCACGTACTGCCCCTTCCAGCGTTACGCTACCGAATTGCTGCTGCGCAGTAGCATAAATCCCAGTATTACGTTGTTCCTGACCTTCAATAGTGGAGTTAGTACCCGGTTCTGAAGTCTGTTTCTGCCAGTCCACGCCACCACTAATGGCACCGTGCCCGACCTGAACAGTATTGCCCCACTGTAGGTTGTACTGCTGCACATCATTTAATGAGGCGGTCGCATCGTATTTACCGAGTTGCGGGCTGTAGTTGTAATCTTTGGTATGGCTGTAGCTGGCGATTAACTGGGATGAGTAGATATCCTGATTGAAGCGCAGACCGGTATCCCAGGTTTGGCTGTAAAGCTGGCGAGTATCGACAAAGGTGTTCGGCTCTACATAAGTAGGGTAACCATCGTAAGCCGTTCGGTTGTCGAAACCATAGCCACGCACGAAACCGCTGAATTCATCGTTAAATTGATGCTCCAACGATCCATACAAGGTTTTGCTCATAAAGCCGTCACGGTCTTTCTGCGCGGGATCTCCGTAAACGTCAGGCAAGTTGGCCACCACGTCGTAACCCTTGGTATAGGTATAATTACCCGCCATGGTGAGTTTGGTGGCATCCCCCAGCATTTGCTGCGTGGAACCATCATAACTTTGGTAGCCATTGGAACCGACACCCGCCGTCAACGTGGTACCTGCTTTATCGCGGCCGGTAATAATGTTCACCACCCCACCAATCGCATCCGAACCATAAACCGCTGAACGCGCGCCACGGATATATTCGATGCGCTGCACCAGTGACAACGGAATTTGGCTTAAATCAGACGAACCAGAAATACCCGCCTGATTGAGGCGAACGCCGTCAATTAATATCAGCACATGGCTGGAGTTAGTACCACGGATAAACATCGAGCTGGATTGACCAAGGCCACCATTCTGCGCGATATCCACGCCAGGTAAACGGCGCATCACATCCGTCAGGCTTTTCGCTTGCCAGCGATCGATCTCTTCACGGGTGACTACCGTTGTTGGTGCCAGCACCGATGAAACCGGTTGAGCGAAGCGGTTGGCGGTAACGATTTGCGTATCATCATCCTGAGCGTAGCCATATGCAGCCCAGAGTGAAAGCGCCGTTGCACTAAAGGCACACAGCGTAATGTTGCTTTTATTCATTGTTGTAAGCATCCAAAAGACGAAGCAGGATGCCGCAGGCCTGCAACCGATAGCACGCGATGGTTGCAGTGATTGCGACGACACACCGGCAGGTCTTCGGGCTGAGAATCATAAATGGTGAAAAACTTCCCATCCCGCAGGACAGTGTTGATAGGTGCACTCACCACGACATTCTTTTACCGCTGCGCGTCAGCTCCAGATTCACACTGGATTCCCTTTTAACTCAAGGAGGCCGGCAGTCGCAGTCTACGGTTAAGAAGGTCGGGAATCCAGACTGCCAGCCATCATCTTCTCACAGAACTGGACATCAGCAGGTGAATGCCTACAATCGCCCGGCAAGCTAGCTTATTACCAGGATTAAAGATGACACCCGAACAGCTCCCGATTGAACAATACGACGCGCAACTGGCGGAAAAAGCCAGCCGTTTACAGGCGATGATGTCTCCCTTTGCGGCGCCTGACGTGGAGGTGTTCCGTTCACCGGTCAGCCACTATCGCATGCGCGCCGAATTCCGCATCTGGCATGATGGCGACGATCTGTACCACATCATCTTTGATCAAGAGACCAAGCAGCGTATCCGGGTGGATCAATTCCCTGCGGCGAGCGAATTGATCAATCAGTTGATGCCAAAACTGATCGACGCGATCCGTGATAACCAGGTGCTGCGTTTCAAGCTGTTCCAGATCGACTACCTGTCGACCATGAGCAATCAGATTGTGATTTCGCTGTTGTATCACCGTAAGCTGGAAGCGGACTGGACGGAAGCCGCCACCGCACTGCGCGACACCCTGCGCGCTGAAGGCATTGATGTGCAGTTGATTGGCCGTGCGACCAAAACCAAAATCTGTCTTGACCGCGATTACGTCGATGAATGCCTGCCGGTAGCTGGCAAAGAGATGATTTATCGCCAGGTGGAGAACAGCTTCACCCAGCCGAATGCGGCGATGAACATTCAGATGCTGGAATGGGCGCTGGATGTCACTCAGGGCTCACGTGGTGATCTACTGGAACTTTACTGTGGCAACGGCAACTTCTCACTGGCGCTGGCGCGTAACTTCCATCGCGTACTGGCGACGGAAATTGCGAAACCTTCGGTAGCATCAGCGCAGTACAATATTGCCGCCAACCATATCGATAATGTGCAGATCATTCGCATGGCGGCGGAAGAGTTTACCCAAGCGATGAATGGCGTGCGCAGCTTCAACCGCTTAGAAGGTATCGACCTGAAGAGCTATCAATGCGAGACGATCTTTGTCGATCCACCACGCAGTGGCCTGGATGAGGAAACCGTGAAGATGGTGCAGGCGTATCAACGCATCCTGTATATCTCCTGCAACCCGCAAACCCTGTGCGACAATCTTGCCACGCTGGGTGAAACCCATGACGTGTCGCGGCTGGCGCTGTTCGACCAGTTCCCGTACACCCATCATATGGAATGCGGCGTCTGGCTCACGCGTAAAGCGTAAAACAAAACGGGAACCCTGCGGTTCCCGTTGTTGTATTTAGCTTTTGTTCCTGGCGCGGCGGAAGCGAGTGGCAATCCAGAACACCAGCGCCACCATCAAAATGGTCGGGATAAAGTTGGAACCGATATCCGGATATTCAGCCCGCACCAGCGCGCTATACACCAGAATACCCAACAGGAAAAACGCCGCGGCCAGTGAAGGCATGCCATCGGGCATATTGCGGTTAAGATAACGCTGATGCAGACACCAGGCTGCGAGGCCAAGGGCGATCAGCGGGAATATCGAAAAAGGCACAAACGTACTGAACAGCACCGAAAAGGAGCCGTTGATTGCTAAACCGGTGATAAAAGCCAGTAACAGGGTTCCTTTATCGCGTGGGTTTTGCTCAATCATTTCATTATCCTTATCACATTACTCTTCGGGTTTTTCCAGGGTCACCGCCAGACGTTCCTGCTCCCGGCGATACCAGTAATAAGCGCCTTTGGCGATCATGCGCAATTGCAGCACCAGGCGATCTTCCAGCTTGCGACGCTGTTCGATATCCACATCCAGCGCTTCCGCACCGGCACTGAACACGATGGTCACCATGGCTTCGGCTTGCGCTTCGGTAAAGCTGCGCGGCATCCGATTTTCCAGCTCAAGGTAATCCGCGAGCTCAGCAATAAAGTGCTGAATTTCTCGCGCAACTGCGGCACGGAACGCGGCCGATGTTCCGGAGCGCTCGCGTAGTAAGAGACGAAAAGCGTTGGGATTGTTCCCGATAAATTCCATAAATGTGGAAACGGAAGTTTTGATAATGCTGCCGCCCTTGGCAATGCGCTGGCGTGCCTGGCGCATCAACTGGCGTAACATCAGGCCGCTTTCATCGACCATGGTCAAACCCAGTTCATCCACATCTTTAAAGTGACGATAAAACGAGGTAGGTGCAATCCCGGCTTCACGTGCAACTTCACGCAAACTCAGGCTGGCAAAACTCCTTTCTGCACTTAACTGACTGAAGGCTGCTTCAATCAGCGTACGTCTTGTACGTTCTTTCTGTTGCGCCCTGACGCCCATTTTCCCGGCCTTTTGAGTGATCTGGAAGGCACTATAACAAACTTTTCAGCGTACAGTGGCGCAAAGTTTGTGACCGCCTGTGTACCTCACGCTTTGTCAAAACTGGGGATTTTTCGCTGTTAGAATTCAGAAGTGCGCGGTGAGATGTTAGAATCTCGTTGTAAAAATGTGATAGAAAAATAGGACGTACTGGTATGCAAAAGTCTTACGATTACGATGCCATTGTGATTGGCTCAGGTCCAGGCGGCGAAGGTGCGGCAATGGGCCTGGTGAAGCAGGGAGCGCGCATTGCAGTGATCGAACGCTACCATAATATCGGCGGCGGTTGTACTCACTGGGGGACCATCCCCTCCAAAGCTTTACGTCACGCTGTCAGCCGTATTATCGAGTTCAATCAAAACCCTCTTTATAGCGATCACACCCGACTCCTGCGCTCCTCATTTGCTGACATTTTGAATCACACCGAAAACGTTATCAGTCAGCAAACGGCAATGCGTCAGGGATTTTATGAGCGCAACCGTTGTGAGCTTTATCAGGGCGATGCCCATTTTGTTGATGCCAACACCATCGAAGTTGAACAGCCCGATGGCACCCGCGAACGCTTAACCGCAGAAAAATTCGTGATTGCGTGCGGTTCACGTCCTTACCATCCTGCAGACGTCGACTTTACGCACCCACGCATTTACGACTCCGACTCCATCCTCAATCTGCATCATGAACCTGGCCATGTGATCATCTACGGTGCCGGTGTGATTGGTTGCGAATACGCATCGATTTTCCGTGGCCTGAACGTCAAGGTGGATTTGATCAACACGCGCGATCGTTTGCTGGCGTTCCTCGATCAGGAAATGTCAGATTCGCTCTCCTATCACTTCTGGAACAGCGGCGTGGTGATTCGTCACAACGAAGAGTTCGAGAAGATTGAAGGTGTGAGTGATGGCGTGATCATGCACCTGAAGTCGGGCAAGAAAGTGAAAGCGGATTGCCTGCTGTATGCCAACGGCCGTACCGGTAACACCGATTCACTGGCGCTGGAAAATGTCGGGCTGGAAGCCGATGGTCGTGGCCTGTTGAAAGTGAACAGCATGTATCAGACTGCGCAGCCGCACATCTATGCAGTGGGCGATGTGATTGGTTATCCGAGTCTGGCTTCAGCCGCCTACGATCAGGGCCGTATTGCGGCACAGGCGATCATTAAAGGTGAAGCCACTGCTCATTTGATCGAAGATATTCCCACCGGGATTTATACCATTCCGGAGATCAGCTCAGTGGGTAAAACCGAACAGCAGCTGACTGCGATGAAAGTGCCTTACGAAGTGGGTCGTGCGCAGTTCAAACATCTGGCGCGTGCGCAGATTGTGGGGATGCACGTGGGTAGCCTGAAGATTCTGTTCCATCGTGAAACCAAAGAGATTTTAGGTATTCACTGCTTTGGCGAACGTGCGGCAGAAATTATTCACATCGGGCAAGCCATTATGGAGCAGAAGAACGGCGGCAACACGATCGAGTACTTCGTGAATACCACCTTCAACTATCCGACCATGGCCGAGGCCTATCGCGTCGCGGCGCTCAACGGCTTAAACCGCCTGTTTTAACGACGTGTCCAGATAACCCTGCATGTGGGTTTTGATTGCTTCTGCCAGCTGCTCATAGCGGCTGCGCAGAGGTGATCCTGGGCGATAAACCAAAGCAATCGTGCGCTGCGGAACCGGCTTATAGCAAGGCAGATAGCACACGCCATCACGCACTCGCTCATTCGGCACCGCCAGCGAAGGCAGCAAAGTAATGCCGCTTCCTGCCGCGACCATGTTGCGTAGCGTTTCCAGGCTGGTTGCGCGGAAATGGGTATCTTCATCCGCACCGGCTTCGAAGCAGAAGCCCATGGCTTGATCGCGCAAGCAGTGGCCATCTTCCAGCATCAGCAGCTTTTCGCCGGCCAGATCAGACATCGGCACACGATCGCGATCGTGCCACGGATGATCCTTGTAGATCGCCAGCTTCATCGGCTCGTCAAACAGCGGCACCTCAATAAAGGCTTCGCTCTCTTTCACCAGCGCCAGAATCGCGCAATCCAGTTTGCCACTGTCGAGTTGTGCCAGCAGTTGCTGCGTTTGCGCTTCGTGCAGGTACATTTCGAGTTTAGGGAAGGTTTGATGCAGCATGGGAATGATCTGCGGCAGCAAATACGGGCCAGTGGTTGGAATCAGACCAATATGCAGCGGTCCGGACATCGCTTCACCCTGTTGGCTCGCCATCTCCTTCAGCACTTTGACTTCGCGCAGCACAGTTCGCGCCTGATCCACCAGCAACAGTCCAGCCTGGGTAAATAACACCTTACGGCTGGTACGCTCCAGCAGCATCACACCGAGCTCATCTTCAAGCTTTCGAATTTGACCGCTCAAGGTAGGTTGGCTGACATGACACGCATCAGCTGCACGCCGGAAATGGCGATGCTCCGCAAGCGAAACCAGATACTCCAGATCACGAATGTTCATTGATTTCCTCCAAACCACGATAGCCCGTGGCGATAGATAGAATAGCAATGAACGATTAGCCCTATCAAGCGATGAACAGGAATAATACCGGCCATAGCAAGCAATGTTGAAAAAGACGCTGAGATGACGTCGAGCATCACCTGCAATCAGCGGTAAAAATCAAAGTGTTGGCCGGGAGTGCCAGCCCTTGATGATGTCCCTATAACAATATGTATTTCTGAAGCTAGAGGTTGGCGGGCTACCGAAAAGGAGCCCGCTTTTTTTTAGCCTAAGCGCTTTTTCGCTTCAGCGATGGCAAATGCGACTTGCTGAGGCGACACCCCGCCCTGTGCATTACGCTTGTCGAGGCAGGATTGCAGCGACAGAATCGGATAAACGTCATCCTCAATCACCGCACTGAACTGCTTCAATTGCGCCAGGCTTAATGCTTCCAGCGCCACGCCCTGCTTGATCGCTTCAACCACGGTTTCACCAACAATGTGGTGCGCTTCACGGAACGGTACACCTTTGGCCACCAGATAATCCGCCAGTTCGGTGGAGTTGGCGTAACCCTGCTCGGCCGCTTCCTGGCAGCGTGGGCGTTTTACCTGAATGCCGTCCAGCACCAGTACCGACATATGCAGACAATCAACCCAGGTATCGAGCGCATCGAACAGGCCTTCTTTGTCTTCCTGCATGTCTTTGTTGTAGGCGAGCGGCAAGCCTTTCAGTGTCATCATCATGCCGGTCAGTGCGCCTTGTACACGGCCACATTTGCCGCGAATCAGTTCCAGTGCATCCGGGTTTTTCTTCTGTGGCATCAATGAAGAACCCGACGTTACTTTGTCAGACAGTTCAAGGAAGCCCGCTTCGCCAGTGTTGAAGAAAATCAGGTCCTCTGCGAAACGTGAAAGGTGAATCATGCCGATTGAGGCATCCGACAGCAGCTCCAGCACGTGGTCACGATCAGACACGGTATCAAGGCTGTTACGGGTAGCAGAGGCAAAGCCTAACCAGCCCGCCAGCTGCTGGCGATCAATTTCATATGCGGTACCGGCCAGTGCGCCACAGCCCAGCGGGCTCACGTCTAAACGCTTCAGCGTATCCTGCAGACGGCTTTCATCACGCGCCAGCATTTCTACATAGGCGAGGCACCAGTGCGCAAAGGTCACCGGCTGCGCACGCTGCAGGTGCGTATAGCCTGGCATCACCGCGTCCTGATTAGCTTCAGCGGTGGCAACGAGGGCAGATTGTAATTCGCGCGTGGCGTCCAGCAACACCGCGACCTGCTCTTTGCACCACAGTTTCAGATCGGTAGCGACCTGATCGTTACGGCTACGGCCAGTGTGCAGTTTTTTGCCCAGTGCGCCGACTTTGTCGATTAGCTTGCCTTCTACCCAGCTATGGATATCTTCGGCATCGCTTTGCAGAATCTGCTCTGGATTGGCGCGCACTTCTGCCAGCAGTTCATTCAGTGCGCCTTCCAGCTGCTGCTGCTCATCGCTGCTCAGCACATTCACGGTAACCAGCGCTTTAGACCACGCTACCGAACCGGTGATGTCCTGCTCCGCCAGACGATAGTCAAAACGCAGTGAATCGTTGAACTGTTTAAACCGTTGGTCTGCTGCCTGCGAAAAACGTCCGCCCCAAAGTGCCATCTGCTTTACTCCTGAATGCTGTTATAGAAAGGGCGGCCCGAAGCCGCCCTTGCAAAATGTGTTATCTGCCGCGGTATTACTTCTTCTGCTCGTTCAGTGCACGAATGCGTGAAGAGAGAGAGAACAGACGGATGAAGCCGCCCGCGTGGCTGTGGTCGTAAACTTCGTCTTCGCCGAAGGTCGCGAACTCTTCCGAGTACAGGCTGTTCGCCGAGGTTTTCTGAATCGCAGTAGCGTGACCTTTGTACAGCTGCAGTACCACTTCGCCGTTCACTTCTTCTGCCAGTGATTCGGCAGCGGCCTGGATGGATTTACGCAGCGGCGCAAACCAGCGACCGTCGTAAACCACATATGACATTTCGTGGCCCAGCTGCTCACGCCATTTGAAGCTGTCACGATCCAGTACCAGCTGCTCAACCGCACGCAGTGCGTTGACCATAATGGTGCCGCCAGGGGTTTCATAGCAGCCGCGAGATTTGATACCGACCAGACGGTTTTCCACGATGTCGATACGACC
Organism: Pantoea folii; assembly: GCF_056678875.1. Classification (NCBI taxonomy): domain Bacteria; kingdom Pseudomonadati; phylum Pseudomonadota; class Gammaproteobacteria; order Enterobacterales; family Erwiniaceae; genus Pantoea; species Pantoea folii. The sequence goes on from NZ_JBWXON010000020.1 coordinate 10,205, forward strand.
CACGCCGTGTTTCGCGCCCAGCACGTTCAGTTTCTCCAGGCACTGGAACGGGCTCAGCTTCTCGCCGTTTACCGCAACGACACGACCTTTCTCAACGGTCACAGTGACGTTCTCTGGCTGATCTGGCGCTTCCAGTGGATCTACGGTCCACACCCAGCAATCTTTGTTCGGTGCATTCGCTGGGCTTTCCAGCACGCCACCTTCAGTAGAGATGTGCCACGCGTTCTCATCACGGCTGTAGATTTTTTCCAGTGATGCCGTCGTTGGGATGTTACGCACTTTCAGGTAATCCAGCAGTGCTTCACGTGAACGCAGATCCCACTCACGCCATGGCGCAACCACTTTCAGCTGTGGTGCCAGTGCGGTGTAGGTGGTTTCGAAACGCACCTGATCGTTGCCTTTACCGGTCGCACCGTGGCACAGCGCGTCTGCACCGACTTTCAGCGCCAGCTCAACCTGCGCTTTGGCGATGATTGGACGTGCCATTGAGGTGCCCAGCAGGTAAGTGCCTTCGTACAAAGCACCGGTTTGCAGCACGGGATACACGTATTCGCTGATGAACTCTTCACGCAGGTCAGCAACGTGACACTCAGATGCACCAGACTGCAGCGCCTTCTTCTCAACGCCTTCCAGATCGGCTGGGTCCTGGCCAATGTTGGCCACGAATGCCACCACTTCACAACCGCCGTAATTCTCTTTCAACCATGGAATGATGGCCGAAGTATCCAGACCGCCAGAATAGGCCAGAACGATTTTTTTGATGTTTTGCGTGCTCATGTCTTAAATCCTTGATTATGCGAGAATCCGGGTGCCAATCGACACGCCGTTGAAAAGGGTTGGCAGCTGTTCAGCATGGCGCCAGCTGGCGATATCAACCGGACGACCTAAAGTACGTGCGGCATCGAGTGCCGCGTTCACTTTAACGATCATGCCATCAGTAATAATGCCCTGATCGATCAGCTGCTGTGCTTTATCGGCCGTCATCTCTTCGATACGTTGACCTTTGCCATCGAGAATACCGCTGACATCTGAAAGCAGGACTAAATCAGCACCAATGGTCGCTGCCAGCGCGGTCGCTGCCTGGTCAGCGTTGACGTTCATCAGATCGCCGCCGTCAGTAATACCGATGGAGCTGATCACCGGCATATAGCCCGCGCTCAACAAGGTATTCACCAGCGCTGGATTACCTGGCGTCGCGTTGCCCACATGGCCAAGTTCCTCGTCGAACTGCGCCACGTTTACCAGGCCCGCATCACCGAGGCATAAGCCAACGGCACCAATGCCATATTTCTTCGCCCAGGCCAGCAAGGTCTTGTTCGCTGTACCCGCCAGGGCACCAGTAATAATGTCAATCTGATCGGCTGGCGTCACGCGCAAACCGTTCTTCTTTTTCACTGGCAGAGCGAGCTTCTTCATCAGCTCGTCAACCAGGCAGCCGCCGCCGTGCACAATGATCAGCGGACGCTGATGTTCATTGCGGTAGGCCAGCAGCGCATCAAACAAGCGGGCCAGCGCTTCTTCGCTATCCAGCAGTACGCCACCCAGCTTAATAATCAATGGATTCATTGCAGTTTCCGTCCGTTAAATCAGAGACAATGTTTCAGGGTAGCCGAAACGAATGTTTAAGCATTGAACCGCCTGCGAAGAGGCACCTTTCAGCAGGTTATCTTCGGCCGCCACCACAATCAGGTGCTCGCCCTGCATGGCAAAGCCAATATCGCAGAACGGCAAGCCGACCACGGCTTTCAATGCCGGGACACCTTTGTCATACACACGCACCAGCGGTTTGTCGTGGTAAGCCTTGTGGAAGGCATCCGCCACGTCTTGCTGCGTCACGCCCGCTTTCAGGCGACAGGTGGTGGTCGAAAGAATACCGCGCGGGAAGCTACCCAGATGCGGGGTAAAAATCACAGGCGTACCGAGATGCGCCACGATTTCAGGATGATGACGATGATTGAACAAGCCATACGGCTGCAGGCTCACTTCACAGAAGCTGGTGCCGACGTTGGCTTTACGCCCTGCGCCGCTCACACCACTGGTGGCATTGATTACCGGCCATTGTGCATCGTTAAGCAAACCGGCTTCGACCAGCGGCTTCAATGACAATTGTGCAGCCGTTGGGTAGCAACCCGGCACAGCAACCAGCTGTGCATCTTTGATTTTGTCGTGCTGCCATTCGGCCAGGCCGTAAACGGCTTTATCCAGCCAATCCTGATGTTGATGGCTGAAACCATAATATTGAGTATAGAAAGCATCATCGTTGACACGGAACGCACCGGAAAGGTCGAACACCACGCAGCCTGCTTTGAGGAATTCGGGTGCCAGATCGTGGCTGACTTCATGCGCGGTCGCGAGGAATACCACATCGACTTTGTCTGCCCACTCGGAAGCCTCACTCAGCGGCTGCAGCGGCAAATCGACAATGCCTTTCAGCTGCGGATGCAGATCGGAGAGTAATTTTCCGGCGTCCGGGCTTTGCGCTGAAACCGCCAAAGCGGTTATGTTCATATGCGGATGGCGATTCAGGTAAGTGGCAAGCTCTACGCCAGCATAACCACTGGCACCAACGATCAGCGTATTCAACATCAGGCTGTAACCCTTTTTACAGTCACTCATTCCGGGTCGCGGCTTTGCCCCGTTGCCCACGATGCCGTTTGCAGATGATTTTACGCTTCACTTGCAAACGACGTTATTGTATTTTTATTCACTATTAATGCATGAATATTGATACATCCTAACCCAAGGACCGTCAACAGTGAAGACAAAATTACCACCTTTTATCGAACTCTACCGCCAGCTGATTGCCACACCATCGATCAGCGCCACTGACAGCGCGCTGGATCAGAGCAATGAAACTTTAATCAATTTGCTGGCGGGCTGGTTCCGCGATTTAGGCTTCAGTGTTGAAGTCCAGCCAGTCCCGGGTACGCGTCATAAATTCAATATGCTGGCACGCAGCGGTTTGGGTGCTGGCGGCCTGCTGCTGGCAGGCCATACCGATACCGTTCCCTATGATGATGGCCGCTGGACGCGCGATCCCTTCACCCTGACCGAGCACGACAACAAGCTATATGGTTTAGGTACGGCGGATATGAAAGGCTTCTTTGCTTTTATTCTGGATGCGCTGCGTGACGTTGACGTGACCAAACTCAGCAAGCCACTGTACATCCTCGCCACCGCCGATGAAGAGACCACCATGGCCGGTGCAAAGTACTTTTCCGAATCCACCCAGCTGCGTCCGGATTGCGCCATCATTGGTGAGCCGACCTCACTGAAGCCGGTGCGCGCGCACAAAGGCCATTTGTCGAATGTGATTCGTATTCAGGGTCAGTCCGGTCACTCCAGCGATCCTTCACGCGGTGTGAATGCGATTGAGCTGATGCATGAATCCATTACCCAGCTGATGCAACTGCGCAATACCCTGAAAAATCGCTATAACCACGATGGATTTGCGATTCCTTACCCGACCATGAACTTTGGTCACATTCACGGTGGCGATGCCGCAAACCGTATCTGCGCCTGCTGCGAATTACACATGGATATTCGTCCGCTGCCGGGCTTAACTCTGAGCGATTTGGATGGCTTGCTGAATGAAGCATTGGCGCCAGTGAGCGAACGCTGGCCGGGGCGTTTAACGGTAGGTGAACTGCACCCGCCGATTCCTGGCTACGAATGTCCGGCCGATCATGAGCTGGTGAAAGTGGTAGAGAAACTGCTGGGTGTGCCGACTGAAGTGGTGAACTATTGCACCGAAGCGCCTTTTATCCAGCAATTGTGTCCAACGCTGGTTTTAGGTCCAGGATCAATCAATCAGGCGCACCAGCCAGATGAATTTATCGATACCGCATTTATTAAGCCAACTCATGCGCTTATCACGCAGGTTGTTCAGCATTTCTGTCACTGATTAACAATAGATGGGGCAATTCACTGTTAAAACAGTAAATTGCCCGGTCATTGTTCGGGATTTGATAATAAGAATAACTTATCTCGCTTCCCCCCAAGTTAATTCTATGAATTTCCGGTAGTTAGCAGCGAATTATCGTCAATTTAAGTCAATTGACGAACAGGAAGAACCGTGGCTAGATAAAAGACGATGTTATGCCCGTTGGGTGTAAGGGTACTTTCAAGACGATAAGGGTGTCAGGGTCAAATGAACGAACAATATTCCGCAATGCGAAGTAATGTCAGTATGCTCGGCAAACTGCTCGGGGATACGATAAAGGATGCACTGGGAGAGAACATCCTCGATCGGGTGGAAACCATCCGCAAACTCTCTAAGTCCTCCCGCGCAGGCAATGACACCGATCGTAAGGAACTGCTGAACACGCTGCAAAACCTGTCTAATGACGAGTTACTACCTGTTGCACGCGCGTTTAGCCAGTTCCTCAACCTGACCAACGTGGCAGAGCAGTATCAGACCATCTCCCGCAGCGGCGATGGCGCGAATAATCCGGAAATCCTGAAGAAGACCTTTGAGCGTCTGAAGCAGCAAAACGACATCAGCGAAAGTTCGATTCGCCAGGCGATCGAAGAACTGTCGCTGGAGCTGGTGCTGACCGCTCACCCAACGGAGATCACCCGACGTACGCTGATCCACATGCTGGGCGAAGTGAATAGCTGCCTGCAGCAACTCGACCACAGCGATCTCTCCGATTACGAGCGCACGCAAGTCATGCGTCGCCTGCGTCAGTTGGTCGCACAAGCCTGGCATACCGATGAAATCCGTAAGTATCGTCCAACACCGATTGATGAAGCCAAATGGGGCTTTGCCGTGGTCGAAAATAGCCTGTGGCAAGGCGTACCGGCATTCCTGCGCGAGCTGAACGAGCAGGTTGAAGAGACCTTTGGTATTAAGTTGCCCGTCGATTTCGTGCCGATTAAATTCACCTCGTGGATGGGCGGCGATCGCGACGGTAACCCGAACGTCACCGCACCTATCACACGCCATGCGATGCAGTTGAGCCGCTGGAAAGCCGCCGATCTGTTCCTGCGCGACGTGGGCGTGCTGATTTCTGAACTGTCGATGTCCGAATGCAGCGATGAAGTACGCGAGTTGTGCGGCGATCCAGAAGCGCTGGAACCGTACCGCATGATTCTGAAGCGCATCCGTGGCCAGCTGATGACCACGCAAGCTTATTTAGGCCGTCGTTTGAAAGGCGAGCGCCTGCCGCGCCCTGCCGATCTACTGGTCTCGAACGATCAACTGTGGCAACCGCTGTTCGCCATCTATCAATCTCTGCAACAGTGCGGCATGGGCATCATCGCCAATGGCCAGTTGCTGGATACGCTGCGCCGCGTGAAGTGCTTTGGCGTGCCGCTGGTGCGTATTGATATCCGTCAGGAGAGCACCCGCCACACCGAAGCGATTGCCGAAGTGACGCGCTATCTGGGGCTGGGTGACTACGAAAGCTGGTCAGAAGCCGACAAACAGGCGTTCCTGATCCGTGAACTGAACTCCAAACGTCCGCTGCTGCCGCATCAATGGGAGCCGGGCGACAACACGCGCGAAGTGCTGGATACCTGTAAAGTGGTGGCTGAAGCGCCGCAAGGTTCCATCGCCTCCTACGTGATTTCAATGGCGAAAACGCCGTCGGACGTGCTGGCTGTGCACTTGCTGTTAAAAGAAGCCGGTATTCCTTACGCGATGCCAGTAGCGCCACTGTTCGAAACCCTCGACGATTTGAACAACGCCAATGACGTCATGACGCAGTTGCTGAATATCGATTGGTACCGCGGTTTCATCAACGGCAAACAGATGGTGATGATTGGTTATTCCGATTCGGCGAAAGATGCCGGCGTGATGGCCGCCAGCTGGGCGCAGTACGAAGCACAGGATGCGTTGATCAAGACCTGTGAGAAAGCCGGCATCACGCTGACGCTGTTCCACGGACGCGGCGGTTCCATCGGCCGTGGCGGCGCACCGGCACACGCAGCACTGCTGTCGCAACCGCCGGGCAGCCTGAAAGGCGGCCTACGTGTGACCGAACAAGGCGAGATGATTCGCTTCAAATACGGTTTGCCAGAAGTCACCATCGCCAGCCTTTCGCTGTATACCGGTGCGATTCTCGAAGCCAACCTGATGCCACCGCCAGAACCTAAGCGCGAGTGGAAAGAGATCATGAACGGTTTGTCTGCCCATTCCTGCGCCATGTATCGCGGCTATGTGCGTGAAAACCCGGACTTCGTACCGTATTTCCGTTCGGCCACGCCAGAGCAAGAGCTGGGTAAACTGCCACTCGGTTCACGTCCGGCGAAGCGTCGTCCTACCGGCGGCGTGGAATCACTGCGTGCGATTCCGTGGATCTTCGCCTGGACGCAGAACCGCTTGATGCTGCCAGCCTGGCTCGGTGCCGGTGCGGCGCTGCAGAAGGCGATGGACGAAGGGCATCAGGACCAGCTGGAAGCGATGTGTAGCCAATGGCCGTTCTTCGCCACCCGTCTGGGCATGCTGGAGATGGTGTTCTCGAAAGCTGACCTGTGGCTGGCGGAGTATTACGATCAGCGTCTGGTAGATAAATCACTGTGGCCGCTGGGTCTGCAGTTGCGCGATCAGCTGGCTGCGGATATCAAAGCCGTGTTGACCATCGCCAACGATGCGCATTTGATGGCTGACCAGCCATGGATCGCCGAGTCTATCGCGCTGCGTAACGTTTACACCGATCCGCTCAACGTGTTGCAGGCTGAACTGCTGCATCGTGCACGTGCGCAGGAAGAGCGTGGTGACGAGCCAGATGCGCGTGTTGAACAAGCGCTGATGGTGACGATTGCGGGTGTGGCAGCGGGTATGCGTAATACGGGCTAGTGGCGTAAAACGCTAATCACGAAGGGGCCAATGTGCCCCTTTTTTAATGGGTGTTGCGCGTCGCGGGAAGAGGCGGCAATTACGTAAAGCCGCTGTCTCGTCCCTGATCGCTCGGCGTGCGCCATCCATGGCGCCCAACGCTTTACTCCATTTGCCGCCTCTTCCCGCTGGGTAACATGGTGCCAATGAAAAGAGGGCACATTGGCCCCCTCATAATTCTATTTAATAAAATCAGGTCGTTAAGGTCGGACGCACACCCAGCGTGTGACAGATGGCGTAACTCAATTCTGCGCGGTTCAGCGTATAGAAGTGGAAATCCTTCACCCCTTCGCGTGACAGGATTTTCACCATGTCCATGGCGATGTTAGCGCCGACCATTTTGCGCGTTTCTGGATCGTCATCCAGTCCGGCAAACATCGCATTCATCCAGCCCGGCACGCGCACGTTAGTCATGGTGGCGAAACGCTGTAACTGCTTAAAGTTCGATACCGGCAAAATGCCCGGCACGATTTCGACATCAATGCCTGCCGCAACACAGCGATCGCGGAAGCGCAGGTAACTCTCAACATCAAAGAAGAATTGCGTGATGGCGCGATTGGCACCGTTATCGACTTTACGCTTCAGGTTGATCAAATCCGCCTGGGCACTTTTCGCTTCGGGATGCACTTCTGGATAAGCCGCCACGGAGATATCAAAATCGCCCACTTCTTTTAGTAATGCGACCAAATCAGCGCCGTACATCTCAGGCTTGCCGCTGCCCGGTGGCAAATCACCGCGTAGCGCCACAATATGGCGAATGCCATTCTCCCAGTAGTCACGGGCGATGCCACGCAGCTCATCACGCGTGGCATCGATGCAGGTCAAGTGCGGGGCCGCTTCCAGACCGGTGCGCTCTTTAATGCCTTTGATGATGCTGTGCGTGCGGTCACGTTCGCCAGAGTTCGCACCGTAGGTGACAGAGAGGAATTTCGGTTTCAGGATGCTTAGTCGATCGATTGAGCTCCACAGGGTTTCTTCCATTTCACTGGTGCGAGGCGGGAAAAATTCAAAAGAGACATTAATTTGCCCGTTCAGCTCAGCCAGGCTTTGGTTCAACGCTTCGCGCTGATTGGCGTGAAAGAAACTCATCCAGATTACCTCGTCGTCACATATCGATTAACTTGCGGCCTGCGAACATCTATACGTTTAGACGTCCAGATGCACAAAATGAACCATTAGCGCGTTAGCGTCAACTTAAAATTAATGTACAGGCGTGACAAATATTCAATCAAGTTGAAAGAGTTTCATGTTCGCGCAGAGGGTGAAAAGCGCAGACGGCGGGCACCGTCTGCGTTGCAAGGCAGACTACAGCAGTTGTGCGAGGCGATTGATATCCGATTGTAACGCACCGGCTGTCACATCACGGCCGGCGCCCGGCCCGCGGATCACCAGCGGATTATCACGATACCAGCGGCTTTCGATAGCAAACACGTTATCGCACGGCAGCAGTGAAGCCAGCGGGTGTTCCGGACGCACCGCTTCCACCCCCACACGGGCCTTTCCGTTGGCATCGAAACGTGCCACATAGCGCAGCACCAGGCCCATCTCCTGCGCCGCTTCAAAGCGTTGCAGCATTTGGTCATTCAACTCGTCGGCATTCTCGAAGAAGTGGTCAATCGATTCTTCTTCGCAATCCGACGGCACCAGCGATTCAACACGCACCTGATCCGGCTCGATGTCATAACCGGCTTCACGCGCCAGGATGACCAGCTTGCGCATCACATCCTGCCCCGACAGGTCTACACGCGGATCGGGTTCGGTGAGACCTTGCTGCCAGGCCTGATCTACCAGCTCACTGAACGGCACGGTGCCATCAAATTGCAGGAACAGCCAGGACAGCGTGCCGGAGAAAATACCACTGATGGCCAGAATGCTGTCGCCGCTTTCGCGCAGATCGCGCACCGTATGGTTCACCGGTAATCCTGCGCCTACCGTGGCGTTATATAGCCAGTGACGGCCGGTTTTGGCGAATGCATCACGAATCTGCCGCCAACTCTGGCTGCTGGATGCGCCTGCGACTTTGTTCGCGCTAATGACATGGAAACCGTGGCTGGCAAAATCAAGATATTGCTGTGCCAGCGGTGCGCTGGCGGTGACGTCCAGCACCACTAAATCATCGAACGGATGGGCGCGCATCCACAGGAATAGCGACTCTTCATCGCGTTCTTCGGCTTCGTCATCAAAAAAGGCGAGCGCACGGCTGGCTTCCAGACCTTCGTAGCTCAGCAAACTACGACTGCTATCCGCCACGCCTGCCAGCACATACTCAAAGCCGGTACGCGCCGATAAGCCTTCCTGCTCGCGGGCAAACAACTCCAGCCAGCGTGAGCCGATATTGCCTTTACCAAACAGCATCAGACCGATGCGCTTTTCCGCGCGGAACAATGACTGGTGCAGCCCCTGAATCAGGTGCTGCGTCGGTCCTACGCGCAGTACGGCAACAATACTGATGTGATCTTCTGACTGCCAGACAAACTCAACCGGCTGGTCTTTGATCTGTTGCCAGAAACGATGGCTATGGAGCGGGTTACGCGTCACGCCTGCGCCGACCAACGCCACCAACGCTAAGCCATCGCGCAGTTGCAGATGACCCGGCAGCGCAGCGTCCTGCAACAAATTGAATGCGCTGTTCACCACTTCGGAGGTGTAGCAGAGTTGCAGCAAACGGCGATCGGGATGGACACCCATCGCCAGCGGACGCAGTTGCGCACGCTTAAGCAGCAGATCGATCTCTTTCTGCTGCGTTTTGAAATCGTGGTTTTCTGGGATGTGAATCTCTACCAGGCACACATCGTCGTGGCTGGTGACAATACGCGCGCCGGTACCGGAAGCCAGTACGCGCTCAATGCGCGTTGAGCCCTGCTCAGGTTGATAGCTGCAACGCAACTGCAGATCGATATCGCTATTCGACACGGGCTGCAGCGTACGTGTATGCAATACCGGTGCGGCCAGACGCGCCAGCTCGCTGGCCTCATCTAAGCGCAGTAAAGGCAGCAAGCAGGCGTCGGACACTTTACGCGGATCGGCGCTATAGACACCAGCCACATCGCTCCATATGGTGACACGGTTTACGCCTGCCAGCGCACCGATCTGCGTGGCTGAGTAGTCCGAACCATTGCGACCCAGTAACACCGTTTCGCCGGCGTCGCTGCGGCTGATAAAGCCGGTTACCACCAAACGCTTATGAGGATGCTGAGCCAGCAGGGCCTGTAGCAATGGCCAGGACTTGCCTTCATCGACCTGTGGCTGCGCAGCACGTTCGGCACGCAGAAAGTCACGCGCGTCCAGCCATGCAGACTCGATATCACGCTGGCTCAGCACTGCCGCCATCAGGCGTGCCGACCAGATTTCACCGTGCCCCACCACTTCGGCATACACCGCATCGGTGATAGCGCCGTCAAGCAGTGCCGCCAGACGTTCTAAATCGCGAATAAAGGCAGCGGTCAGCGTTTCAGCAAATTCAACAGGCAACAGCGCAGCGATCAGTTCGCTGTGAAAACGGCGTAAAGCTTGTTGCACCTGATGGGCAGATAAGCGATCGCTCTGGCTCAGTTTAAGCCAGCTAATCAGCTGGTTGGTGGTGCTGCCTGCGGCAGAGACCACCATTAAATCGCCCGGCTGGCTGTAATCCGCCATGATGCTGGCGACACGTTGATAACAACGTGCATCCGCCAGGCTACTGCCACCAAATTTATGCAACTGCTTGTTCGGCGTTCCCGCGCCTGCTGAACTTGTCATGCTTACTCCTCGGCTGCGATCCGGAATGCATTATCCAGATCGGCGATTAAATCTTCGTGATCTTCAATTCCGACAGAAATACGCAGTAGCGTTTCTGAAATACCCGCTGCCGCGCGCGCTTCCGCAGACATGCCGGCATGCGTCATGGTCGCGGTGTGCGAAATCAGGCTCTCCACGCCACCCAGGGATTCCGCCAGCGTGAACAACTGCAGCGCTTTCAGGAAGCGGCGCAGACGCGCTTCATCAGCGTCAAGTTCAAAGCTGAGCATCGCACCAAAGCCACGTTGTTGACGCGCCGCGTACTCATGTCCGGCATTTTCCGGCAGAGACGGATGATACAGTTTTTTCACCAGCGGTTGTTGCTTCAGGTAATCAACAATCGCCAGCGCATTACGCTGCGCTGCCGCCATACGCGGCGCCAGCGTGCGCAGACCGCGCAGCAGCAGGTAGCTATCAAATGCTGCGCCGGTTACACCAATATTATTCGCCCACCAGGCAAGATCCGTGGCCATCGTCGGATCTTTAGAAATCACCGCTCCGGCCACCACATCCGAGTGACCATTCAGGTATTTGGTGCAAGAGTGGATAACCAGATCGGCTCCCAGCGCCAGCGGATTTTGCAATGCCGGACTCAGGAAGGTGTTGTCCACTACACTGATCGCACCCGCTGCACGCGCCGCCTGGCAAATGCCGGCGATATCTACCACGCGCAGCAGCGGATTGCTTGGGCTCTCCACCAACACGAGTTTGGGTTTCTCGGCCAGCGCGGCTGCCAGCGCGGCTTTGTCACCCTGATCGACAAATTTCACGCGATAAGCACCGCGTTTGCTCAGGCTGTCGAACAGGCGATAGCTGCCGCCGTAGCAGTCATGTGGGGCAACCAGCAGATCGCCCGGCTTCAGGAACACGGTGGTCACCAGATGAATCGCTGACATCCCGGTATTGGTTAATACCGCGCCCGCACCGCCTTCCAGTTCTGCCAGCGCGCGTTGTACCACATCACGCGTGGGGTTACCGCGACGTGAGTAGTCATGTGCACGCGGTTCATTAAAGTCGAGGAAGTTGTAGGTGCTGGAGAGGTGAATCGGTGGGACAACGCAGCCATATTGCTCGTCATCATTCAAACCGCTGCGTACTGCGATGGTTGCCTGTTTACGCGTCATGGTGCTTACTGTTCCTGAAGTGTAATAAGAAGTGGCAACAGGATAACATTCAGCGCATAGACGTCAATACATCTGGACATCTAAATGTCTTTGCGTATAGATTGAGCAAATCATCAATACCCGCTAAAATTACGCGTCATCGCCTGGTGTTCAGCGCGCTTTCCTGTGAAAAGCGATGCGTAAGCATAAAACCGGCAGTTTAAGCGGTCAGGCATCGAAAAATCGGGCATAATCAACGGATTTCCCCATATTCAACTTTTATTGATTAAGGTAACCCATGGCTGAATGGAACGGCGAATATATCAGCCCTTACGCTGAACACGGCAAGAAGAGCGAGCAGGTTAAGAAGATTACAGTTTCTATCCCGCTGAAAGTGCTGAAAATTTTAACGGATGAACGCACGCGCCGTCAGGTGAACAACCTGCGTCATGCCACAAATAGCGAATTGCTGTGCGAAGCCTTTTTGCATGCTTTCACCGGGCAGCCGCTGCCAAATGATGTCGATTTGCGCAAAGAACGTAGCGATGAGATTCCGGAAGAAGCTAAGCAGATTATGCGTGAGATGGGCATCGATCCCGACACCTGGGAATACTGAGTCCAGAAACAAAAAAACCCAGCCAAGGCTGGGTTTTTTCTTGCTGCCGAATCCGAAGATTCGATGGCAAATAATCTTATTTCTTGCTGCCTGGGATGCTGAAACGCTTGTTGAAGCGATCAACACGACCACCAGAATCAACAACACGCTGCTTACCAGTGTAGAACGGGTGGCATTTGCCGCACACGTCCAGGTTCAGGGTACCAGTCATGGTTGAACGGGTGTTGATCACGTTGCCGCAAGAGCAGGTGATGGTCACAGCTTCGTATTTCGGGTGGATACCTTGTTTCATGGGAGAACCTCATAAAAGGCCGTGTCGCTCTCCGTGCCAGGCGAACCTGCACAGCACCACACGCGGTTAATAATTAAGTGTATCTTTGACAAGTGATCTCATCAAAGGCGGCATAGTATACAGAAATTGACCGCACCAGGCAAATATCAGCTGTTTATTCTCTGAGCCACTGGGAGGCAGTGAACGTCCTCATCCCAGTCCATCTGATGGAAAGAGCGTGCGCAGCCAATGTGTCTATGCGCTGTGGCGGTGGCGGTGGCGGTGGCGGTGGCGGTGGCGGTGGCGTGAAGTATGACGAGGGTTGCATCAGCGTGTACACTACTTCTCCTTATTACAGTACCGGATAGAGATCGACATGCCCGTTGTTCAGGTTGCCCTGCCCGTTCCGCTGCCTCGCCTGTTTGACTACCTTCTGCCCGCCGATGCGGCGCAGCCGGTGGTGGGCGCGCGCGTCAGCGTGCCGTTTGGCAATCGTAAAATGATCGGCATCGTGGTGGCTGTAAAGGAAACCAGCGACCTGCCTCTGGCTCAGCTCAAACCGCTGGAGAGCGTGCTGGACGATCAAAGCCTGTTCTCTCCAGCGCTGTGGCGCATCCTTAACTGGGCCGCCAGCTATTACCATTCGCCGCTCGGCGAGGTGCTCAACCATGCTCTACCTGTGCTGCTGCGTCAGGGCAAACCGGCGCAGGAAACGCCGTTGTGGCAGTGGGTGGTCAACGACGCCGGACGCGAAGTGGCCATGGAAAGCCTGAAGCGTGCACCCAAGCAGCAGCAAGCTTTAGCGGCACTGCGCCAGCAACCTCTCTATCGCCATCAGGTCAGTGAACAGGATCTGACTGACGCCGCGCTGCAATCATTGCGTGCCAAAGGTCTGTGCGATCTGCGTGAACACGCACCGCAGATGCACGACTGGCGCACCACCTTTGCGGTGAAGGGCGATCGCCTGCGTCTCAATACCGATCAGGCGATGGCCGTCGGCGCGATGCGCAGCGAAGATGATCATTATGCAGCGTGGTTGCTGGCAGGCATTACCGGTTCGGGCAAAACCGAAGTCTATCTCAGCGTGCTAGAGAATGTGCTGGCGCGCGGCAAACAAGCGCTGGTACTGGTGCCGGAAATCGGCCTGACACCGCAAACTATTACACGCTTCCGTGAACGCTTCGATGCGCCGATCGATGTGCTGCACTCGGCACTCAATGACAGTGAGCGTCTTGCGGTATGGCTGCGTGCGCGCAGTGGCGAAACCGCGATTATCATCGGTACGCGTTCCGCGCTGTTCACACCGCTGGCGCGTCCGGGGGTAATCATTATTGATGAAGAACACGACAGTTCGTACAAGCAGCAGGAAGGCTGGCGCTATCAGGCGCGCGATCTGGCGGTGTTTCGCGCTCACGAAGAAGATATCCCGATTGTGATGGGTTCTGCCACACCGGCGCTGGAAACGCTGCACAATGTGCGCGTCGGCAAGTATCGACAGCTCAATCTGACCAAACGCGCGGGCAACGCCAAACCGGCACTGCAACAGCTAATCGACCTTAAAGGCCAGCAGCTTAAGGGTGGGCTCGCGCCCGCATTGCTGGGCAAAATGCGCCAGCACCTGCAGGCCGATAATCAGGTATTGCTGTTCCTCAACCGCCGCGGATTCTCGCCTGCATTGATGTGCCACGACTGCGGGTGGCTGGCGGAGTGTCAACGCTGCGACAGCTATTACACGCTGCATCAGCATCATCGTCAGCTGCGCTGCCACCACTGCGACAGCCAGCGCCCGCTGCCCAATCAATGTCCGGGTTGCGGTTCCACACACCTGATGCCGGTCGGCGTCGGTACAGAGCAGCTTGAGCAGCAGCTCAGCACACTCTTTCCCGGCGTACCGGTGTCGCGCATTGATCGCGATACCACCAGCCGCAAAGGTGCACTGGAGCAGCATCTGGCGGATGTGCATCGCGGCGGTGCCCGCATTCTGGTTGGCACACAGATGCTGGCAAAAGGGCACCATTTCCCCGACGTGACGCTGGTTTCCCTGCTGGATGTCGATGGCGCCTTATTCTCCGCCGATTTCCGCGCCGCCGAACGCTTTGCTCAACTCTATACCCAAGTGGCCGGGCGCGCCGGGCGCGCCGGTAAACAGGGTGAAGTACTGCTGCAGACGCACCATCCCGAGCATCCGCTGTTGCAAACGTTGCTGCATCGTGGCTATTTCGCCTTTGCCGAGGAAACCTTGCTGGAGCGCCAATCGGTGCAGCTGCCGCCGTGGACCAGCCACGCGCTGTTCCGCGCGGAAGACATGGACAATGCGCAGGCCGCTGAATTCCTCACACAGCTGCGCAATTTACTCGAAGCCAGCTCGCTGAAAGATGAGGCTATGTGGCTGATGGGTCCGGTTCCGGCATTGGCACCAAAGCGCAGTGGGCGCTGGCGCTGGCAACTGTTGCTACAGCATCCTTCGCGTAAACGCCTGCAACAGCTGCTAAGCAGTTCGCTGCCGCTGATCTCCACCCTGCCCGCCGCGCGCAAAACCAAATGGACACTGGATATCGACCCCACCGAGAGTTAACCGCATCACATCTGCGAGCCAGATCGAAAAAAGTCGCACAAGTCACAATTTTTATGCAAATTAAGTAACAACCTCACCCGACGTTGGGTTATCAATAGTGCCCATCCCGGCTGAAGCCCGGCAATGTCTGAAAATCAATGCGCTGTACCGCGTCAGGAGTTATACGTTGGACCAGAAGCAACCTTCATCTGCTGCCACCATGAGAGATGTGGCCGAGAAAGCCGGCGTCTCTACCGCCACGGTTTCTCGCGCGCTGATGAACCCGGAAAAAGTCTCGGCTGCCACCCGGCAGAAAGTAGAACAAGCGGTGATTGATGTCGGCTATGCGCCACACGGGCTGGCGCGCAATGCCAAACGCGGCGAAACGCAAACCATATTGGTAATAGTGCCGGACATCTGCGATCCGTTCTTTAGTGAAATCATCCGTGGCGTCGAAGTCACCGCGGCGCAGGAAGGCTATCTGGTGTTGATTGGCGACTGCGCACATCAGGATCAGCAGGAAAAAACCTTCCTCAACCTGATGTTGACGCGCCAAATCGACGGCATGGTGCTGCTGGGCTCACAACTGCCGTTCGATGCAGGAATTGAAGATCAGCGTAACCTGCCGCCGATGGTGATGGGCAACGAATTCGCCCCGGAAATGGCTCTGCCTACCGTGCACATTGATAACCTGACGGCGGCATTTGAAGCTGTCAATCATCTGCTGCAACTCGGTCATCGCCAGATTGCCTGCATTACCGGGCCGGAACATATCCCGCTCAGCCAGTATCGTTTACAAGGCTACATTCAGGCTCTGCGCCGCAGCAGTATCGCCATTGATCCCACGATGATTGTGCACGGTGATTTCACCTTCGAAGCTGGTGCCAGTGCGCTGAAACAGTTGATGAGCTTACCGCAGCCGCCGAAAGCCATTTTCTGCCACAGCGACTTGATGGCATTAGGTGCAATGAATCAGGCACGAAAGCTGGGCATGTGCATTCCGCAGGATCTTTCCGTGGTGGGATTTGACGATATCGAACTGGCGCAGTATTACGATCCCCCACTCACCACCGTGGCACAGCCGCGATTTGCCATTGGTCGTGAGGCGATGCTGCTGTTGCTGGATGAACTGCAGGGCAAACGCGTCAACAACGGCTCACGTTTACTCGACGCGGAATTACGCGTGCGCGGAAGCACCGCACCCGCCACAAAAACGGGAAAAATGGTCTAGGCTTCACTGCATTTTCAGCGGATTCTGAAGGCAGACTCTGCTGGTCAAAGTTCCAGCCCTTGAGTAACATGACGCATTCGTTGCCGGGCAATTAACAGAACTTTTACACCCGTCTTAATTTAGGGTTTCGCCCATTGGCATTTTTTTGAAGGGTATCAGAACGAAAGTGGCACAGAGAGATTATGTAGGCCGCGGGCGTTCAACAGGGACGCGTCGCAAAAAACCCGCTGCAGGCCGCAGTAAGAAAAGCAAAGGCGGCTCCGGCACGTCAAAGTTGATGATCGTACTGGCCGTGGCCGTGCTGGTCACCTTTGCCGGTGGTTTATGGTTCATCTCTCATCATAAAAAAGAAGAGACTGAGGTCATTCCGAATCATAAAGCCAACGGCAACGGCCTTCCGCCTAAGCCGGAAGAGCGCTGGAAATACATCAAAGAGCTGGAAAATCGCCAAATCACCGTGCCGACGCCGACTGAACCGTCTGCTGGTGGTGGTGTGCAATCACAAACACAGCTGACGGATGAGCAGCGCCAATTGCTGGAACAGATGCAGGCTGATATGCGCCAGCAACCGACGCAGCTCAACGAAGTGCCGTGGAACGAACAAACTCCGGCACAGCGTCAGCAAACTCTGCAACGCCAGCAGCAGGTTCAACAACAGCAACAGATGCAGCGCCAGCAGCAACAGTTACAGCAGCAACAACGTCAACAGCAGTTGCAGCAACAGCAGGCGACGCGTCAACAACAACAGCCAGCGCCGATAACGCGTGAACCAGTGCAACAGCCGAAACCGCAGGAAACGGCAAAAGCGAAACCGGAAGAGAAAGCCGCTTCGCAGCGCTGGATGGTGCAGTGTGGATCGTTCAAAGGCACTGACCAGGCAGAGTCTGTGCGCGCAGGTCTGGCTTTTGAAGGTTTCGAGAGTCGTATCACCACCAGCGGTGGCTGGAATCGTGTGGTAATCGGGCCGTTTAAAGATCGCAGCAGCGCTGACAGCACGGTCAAACGCTTACACAGCTCCGGACACGGAAGCTGCATTCCTCTCGCTTTACCTTAAGTCATTCGCCTCGCGGCAAGTGCGTGAATCCCCTGAGCTTGCATCAGTAAGTTACAGGGGTGAACGCACCTCGCCAACGTACCGGCCATTTCAAGTAAGACAAATCTCGGGGTTGAAACCCTTCAAACCTACCCCATATCTGGTTGCATGATACTCCGCGCTCTGTGCGCGAAGTTACTTATCCACTGCAACAAGGGGTCTGCCCGTGACAACAATAGTAAGTGTACGACGCAACGGCCGAGTCGTGATTGGCGGTGATGGCCAGGCTACGCTCGGCAATACCGTGATGAAAGGCAACGTGAAGAAAGTGCGTCGTCTCTACAATGACAAAGTGATCGCTGGTTTTGCTGGCGGCACCGCAGATGCCTTCACCCTGTTTGAACTGTTCGAGCGCAAGCTGGAAATGCATCAAGGTCACCTGGTGAAAGCCGCGGTCGAGTTGGCAAAAGACTGGCGTACCGATCGCATGCTGCGCCGTCTTGAAGCGCTGCTGGCGGTAGCTGATGAGAACTCCTCACTGATCATCAGCGGTAATGGTGACGTCATTCAGCCGGAAAATGATCTGATTGCTATCGGTTCTGGTGGGCCTTACGCCCAGGCAGCGGCTCGAGCCCTGCTGGAGAACACCGACATTGGTGCGCACGATATCGTTGAGAAGGCGCTGAACATCGCTGGCGATATCTGCATTTACACCAACCACAACATCAACTTCGAAGAATTACCGTCTAAGGCTAAGGACTAAACATCATGTCTGAGATGACTCCCCGCGAGATTGTCAGCGAGCTTAACCGCTTTATCATCGGCCAGGACGGCGCCAAGAAGGCCGTGGCGATTGCACTGCGTAACCGCTGGCGCCGCATGCAGCTCGACGAAGAGCTGCGCCATGAAGTGACGCCAAAAAATATTCTGATGATTGGCCCGACCGGTGTCGGTAAAACCGAAATCGCGCGTCGTCTGGCAAAACTCGCCAATGCGCCTTTCATCAAAGTCGAAGCCACGAAATTCACCGAAGTGGGTTACGTGGGTAAAGAAGTCGACTCGATTATTCGCGATCTGACCGACTCTGCCATCAAAATGGTGCGCAGCCAGGCCATCGAGAAAAACAAATACCGCGCCGAAGAGATGGCGGAAGAGCGCATTCTTGATGTGCTGATCCCACCGGCGAAAAATAACTGGGGCCAGGCTGAGCACGCTGCCGAACCTTCTGCGGCCCGTCAGTCATTCCGCAAGAAACTGCGTGAAGGCCAGCTGGATGATAAAGAGATTGAGATCGATCTGGCCGCATCCGCAGCCGGTGTTGAAATCATGGCGCCTCCAGGCATGGAAGAGATGACCAGCCAACTGCAGTCGATGTTCCAGAACCTCGGCGGCCAGAAGCAGAAAGCGCGCAAGCTGAAGATCAAAGAAGCCATGAAGCTGCTGATTGAAGAAGAAGCGGCAAAACTGGTGAATCCAGAAGAACTGAAGCAAGACGCCATCGAAGCCGTTGAGCAGCACGGTATCGTGTTCATTGATGAAATCGATAAGATCTGTAAGCGCGGCGGCCAGAATGCGGGCGGCCCGGATGTATCACGCGAAGGTGTACAGCGCGACCTGCTGCCACTGGTGGAAGGCTGCACCGTGTCCACTAAGCACGGCATGGTGAAAACTGATCACATTCTGTTTATCGCTTCAGGCGCGTTCCAGGTCGCCAGCCCGTCAGATCTGATTCCAGAACTGCAGGGTCGCTTGCCGATTCGTGTAGAGCTGCAGGCGCTGACCGTGAATGATTTCGAACGTATTCTGACGGAGCCAAACGCGTCTGTAACCGTACAGTACAAAGCGCTGATGGGCACTGAAGGCGTGAACGTTGATTTCACCGAAGACGGCATCCGTCGCATCGCCGAAGCCGCATGGCAGGTGAACGAAACGACTGAAAACATCGGTGCGCGTCGTCTGCACACCGTGCTTGAGCGTCTGATGGAAGACATTTCCTATGACGCCAGCGATCGCAACGGCGAATCCATCACCATCGATGCTGATTACGTTGGCAAACACCTGGACGAACTGGTGGCCGACGAAGATCTCAGCCGCTTTATTCTGTAAGGGTTACATCGTTATCCGCTGCCCGGCCACTGTGCCGGGCATTTTTTTACGCAGGATATTGATGCAGCGCTTTTTTTAGCGGGTGATGATTTTGCCAACAATCGTCAGATAGCGATATACTTACCGCTCCTGTGGCAAACAGACGATACCCTCATGAAATACGATACTTCCGAACTCTGTGACATCTACCATGAAGAAGTGAACGTGGTTGAACCGCTCTTTTCCAATTTTGGCGGACGCACCTCATTCGGTGGGCAAATCACCACAGTGAAATGTTTCGAAGACAACGGCCTGCTTTACGATCTGCTGGAAGAGAATGGCCGGGGTCGCGTGTTAGTGATTGATGGCGGCGGCTCGGTACGTCGTGCTCTGGTTGATGCGCAACTGGCGCGTCTGGCAGCGCAAAACGAGTGGGAAGGCCTGGTGATCTACGGCTCAGTGCGTCAGGTGGACGATTTGGAAGAGCTGGAAATTGGTATTCAGGCGATTGCCGCGATTCCGGTCGGTGCGGCGGGCGAAGGGATTGGCGAAAGTGATGTGCGCGTTAACTTTGGCGGCGTAACCTTCTTCTCTGGAGACCATCTTTATGCTGATAACACCGGCATCATTCTGTCGGAAGACGCCCTCGATATCGAGTAAGCCTCAACAAAAACGGGTGCCGCAGCACCCGTCATGGGTTTAAGCATAGACGCTTAAACCTCTTCCATTTTTCCCAACAGTGCACGCAGACGCTCCTGCCACACATGCTGTTCTTCTTTCAGATGCTGGTTTTCACGCACCAGTGCATCCTGGTTGCCGGAAGCCTGGCTGGCTTCGTTACGCAGCGTATTATTCTGATCTTTCAGCTCTTCAATTTCCATCTGCAACAGGGTGATGGTATCAATCGCCTGCTGTACTTTCGCTTCCAGTTTCTCGAACACTTCAAATGACATCTTTATGACCTCTCCTAAATCTCTTGCAAGGCGTTGATGGTGCTGGGACTGCCTTGTTATGGTGCGTCCAGCCACGATGTCTCGATTGTATGTAGCCACACCCCGCAAGTCCAGCGACACAAGGCCTGCACGGGCAGTCTGTAACACTTTTCAGTTAATGCTTAAAAAAACGCTCACGATCGCGCATTTTTGCGCGCGGTCACGATATTGGACTTAAGTAAAGCAGGGTTAATGGCCCTTAAAGAAAGGTAAAAGACGCGAAAACGCGCATTTTTATGACGGAGTACACATATTTCGATTTCGCTATTTCTCGTTTATGCTCGTTAACGATAAATTCACATCAGCCCTACATAAGAGCTGGGTGACTCATGGATTGAGAACAAAAACTGATAAAATTTAACCTCGCTTCAGGAATGCCATTATGAGTCAGACAACGAACACACTAAAAGGTCAATGCATCGCCGAGTTTCTCGGTACCGGTTTGATCATCTTTTTTGGTGCAGGCTGTGTTGCTGCATTAAAACTGGCTGGTGCCGCATTCGGTCAGTGGGAAATCTGTATTATCTGGGGTCTTGCTGTCTCCATGGCCGTGTATCTCAGTGCGGGCGTATCCGGCGCGCATTTAAATCCAGCGGTAACGGTCGCGCTGTGCCTGTTTGCTAACTTTGAAGGCCGCAAAGTGCTGCCTTACATCCTGGCGCAGGTTGCCGGTGCCTTCTGTGCGGCGGCGCTGGTTTATGGCCTCTACTACAATTTGTTCTTTGATTATGAAGCCAGCCATCAAATGGTGCGAGGCAGCGTGCAGAGCCTCGATCTGGCCGGTATCTTCTCAACCTACCCTAACCCGCACATCAGTGTCGGTCAGGCGTTCCTGGTTGAGATGGTGATTACGGCGGTACTGATGGCGGTGATCATGGCGCTGACCGATGACGGCAATGGCGTACCACGTGGTCCACTGGCTCCGCTGTTAATTGGTCTGCTGGTTGCCGTGATTGGTGGTTCAATGGGCCCGCTCACCGGCTTCGCACTCAACCCGGCGCGTGACTTCGGTCCTAAGCTGTTCGCCTTCATCGCAGGTTGGGGTGATGTGGCCTTCACCGGCGGCAAAGATATTCCTTACTTCCTGGTTCCGATTTTTGGCCCACTGGTGGGTGCTTGCCTCGGAGCCTTCGGTTACCGTTCACTGATTGGCCGTAACCTGCCGGTCAACGTGGCGGAAGCCAGCAAAACAGAAAAACCGGTCGCACGCGCTGAGCAGCGTAAAGCGTAAGTTTCATCGTTAATCATCAGGAAAATAAAATGACTACGACTGATAAAAAATACATTCTCGCGCTCGATCAGGGCACGACCAGCTCGCGTGCCGTGGTACTCGATCATGACGCGAACATCGTCGCCGTCTCGCAGCGCGAATTCACCCAGATTTACCCGAAAGCGGGCTGGGTAGAACACGACCCAATGGACATCTGGGCGTCACAAAGCTCAACGCTGGTCGAAGTGCTGGCCCATGCCGACATCCGTTCTGATGAGATTGCCGCGATTGGTATCACCAACCAACGTGAAACTGCCATCGTGTGGGATAAAGAGACCGGTAAGCCGATCTATAACGCCATCGTCTGGCAGGATCCACGTACAGCGGACTATTGTAACAAGCTGAAGAAAGAGGGTCTGGAAGAGTACATCCAGCACACCACCGGTCTGGTGATTAACCCTTACTTCTCAGGCACCAAAGTGAAGTGGATCCTCGACAACGTTGAAGGTGCGCGCGAGCGTGCAAAACGTGGCGAGCTGCTGTTTGGTACCGTTGATACCTGGCTGGTATGGAAAATGACCCAGGGGCGTGTGCACATCACCGACCACACCAACGCCTCTCGTACCATGATGTACAACATCCACAAGCTGGAGTGGGATGAGCGTATGCTGGAGATCCTCGATATTCCGCGCGAAATGCTGCCGGAAGTGAAAGGCTCTTCTGAAATCTACGGCCAGACCAACATCGGGGGTAAAGGCGGTACGCGTATTCCAATCGCGGGTATTGCAGGTGACCAACAGGCAGCCCTGTACGGCCAGCTGTGCGTACAACCGGGTATGGCGAAAAACACCTACGGTACCGGCTGCTTCATGTTGATGAACACCGGCACCGAAGCCGTGACTTCAACGCACGGTCTGCTGACCACCATTGCTTGCGGCCCGCGTGGCGAAGTGAACTACGCACTGGAAGGTGCGGTGTTCATCGGCGGAGCCTCCATTCAGTGGCTGCGTGATGAGATGAAGCTGATCAGCGATTCAACCGACTCTGAATACTTCGCGCTGAAAGTGAAGGACACCAACGGCGTCTACATGGTGCCTGCGTTTACCGGTCTGGGTGCGCCTTACTGGGATCCGTATGCCCGTGGCGCCATCTTCGGTCTGACCCGTGGTGCCAACGCAAATCACATCATCCGTGCAACCCTGGAATCGATTGCTTACCAGACGCGTGACGTGCTGGAAGCGATGCAGAACGATGCAGGCACCCGTCTGCAATCTCTGCGCGTGGACGGTGGTGCGGTCGCCAACAACTTCCTGATGCAGTTCCAGTCAGACATTCTCGGTACGCGCGTTGAGCGTCCGGAAGTACGTGAAGTGACCGCGCTGGGTGCAGCTTACCTTGCTGGCCTGGCGGTGGGCTTCTGGAGCGATCTGGAGGAAGTACGTGCGAAAGCGGTCGTTGAACGTGAGTTCCGCCCAAGCATCGAAACCACCGAACGCAACGTGCGCTATGCAGGCTGGAAGAAAGCCGTGGCGCGTGCGCAAGCGTGGGAAGACGCTGAGTAATAC
Source organism: Pantoea folii (assembly GCF_056678875.1). NCBI lineage: Bacteria > Pseudomonadati > Pseudomonadota > Gammaproteobacteria > Enterobacterales > Erwiniaceae > Pantoea > Pantoea folii. Next base: position 33,483 of record NZ_JBWXON010000020.1, read on the forward strand.
CTTTGACCCGCGGCACCTTGCCGCGGGTTTTTCTCCCCGCCCTGCTTTCTCCTCCGTGTTACACTACATGCCTGTTTTTTATCAGGTGCAACCATGAAACGAGAACTCGCGATTGAATTTTCCCGTGTGACCGAAGCCGCTGCATTAGCGGGCTATCACTGGTTAGGACGCGGCGATAAAAATGCGGCCGACGGTGCAGCCGTCCACGCTATGCGCATTATGCTCAATACCATTGATATCGACGGTCAGATTGTGATTGGCGAAGGTGAAATTGACGAAGCGCCGATGCTCTTTATCGGTGAAAAAGTCGGTACCGGCCGTGGGGATGCGGTGGATATCGCTGTCGATCCTATCGAAGGCACACGCATGACGGCGATGGGTCAGGCCAACGCACTGGCAGTATTAGCCGTGGGCGATAAAGGTAGCTTCCTGCACGCACCTGATATGTACATGGAAAAACTGATTGTCGGGCCCGGCGCGCGCGGTGCTATCGATCTCAACCTGCCGCTCGAAGCCAATCTGAAGAACATCGCCATCGCTCTGGATAAACCCCTCAGCCAGCTGACCGTGTCGATTCTGGCTAAGCCGCGCCATGACGCGGTGATCGCTCAGCTCCAGCAGCTCGGCGTGCGTGTTTTTGCCTTCCCGGATGGTGATGTTGCGGCCTCGATTTTGACCTGCATGCCTGACAGCGAAGTGGATGTACTTTACGGTATCGGCGGTGCGCCAGAAGGTGTGGTGTCCGCTGCAGTGATCCGTGCAATGGATGGCGACATGCAGGCTCGCCTATTGGCGCGCCACGACGTCAAAGGCGACAGTGAAGAGAACCGTCGTTTGGGCGAGCAGGAGCTGCAACGTTGTGCTGAAATGGGCATTAAAGCCGGAGAAGTGCTGAAGCTGGAAGAGATGGCGCGTAACGATAATGTGATTTTCGCCGCCACCGGTATCACCACCGGTGACCTGCTGAAAGGCATTACACGTAAAGGCAACATCGCTACCAGCGAAACCCTGCTGGTGCGCGGTAAATCACGCACCATCCGCCGCATCCAGTCGATTCATTATCTGGATCGCAAAGACGCGGCGCTGCATCAGTTTATCCTGTAATCGCCTGTTTGCCGCTCTCCGGATGACGTGAGAGCGGCCACCAGCACAGTAGCATCACCAGCGACGTGACAAACATCAGCATCCCGAGGCTCGACTGATCGTGCTGCGGCAGTAGCGCCGACAGCCAGGCAATTACGCCAGAGCCCAAATTCTGTATGCCACCAATCAGCGCGCCCGCACTCCCTGCTAACCATGCATACGGCTCCATCGCACCGGATGTTGCCAATGGGAACAGCATCCCGGCACCAAAGAAGAACAGTGCGGCAGGCACCAGCAGTGTCCAGATATTCATGATGCCGAACCATGCCGGAATCCACATCAGCAGCCCCGCCAGCAAGCAACTGTTCACGCCGTACCACATCAGCGTATGCCAGGACTTCTGCTCGCGTCCGGCAAACCACGCACCAAAAAAGGCGGCCGGGATCGGCAGGATAAACAGAATGCTGACGGTGATGCCATCCAGACCGAGCACGCCCCCCATCAACACACCACAGCTGGCTTCAAACACTGCGATGCCTGCCAGGGCGCCTACCAGCAGCAGCAGATAGCGGATAAAATTCCCGTCGCTAAGTAAGGTGGCATAACGGCGCAGAAACGGTGTGGCAGGCGTATCCACGGGACGCGTTTCGGGTAGCCAGCGCGCCATGGAAGCTGTGACGCCGACGCACAGCAATAGCAGAAAGGCAAAACAAGCGTGCCAGCCAAACAGGTGCGTCAGTAGCGCGCCAATCACCGGTGCCAGCAGCGGGCTCACCAGAATTCCCATATTCAGCAGACTATTGGCCTGGCGCAGGGCGATACCGGAATAGAGATCGCGCGGCATAGTGCGCGCCATCACCCCCGCGACGCCAGTACCCAAACCCTGCACCGCGCTGCCCAGCACCAAAATCTGCAGTGATGGCGCAAACATGGCGATCAATGCCCCCACGGCAAAGATCGTCATACCGATAAGGATCACCGGACGACGGCCAAAGCTATCTGACAACGGACCATAGATCAGTTGTGATCCACCATAGGTCATCAAATAAGCGGCCATGACCTGCTGCATGCTGCCACTGCGTACGTTCAGGGCTTCGGCCATGTTCGCCATCGCCGGCACATAGATGGTTTGCGCCATCTGTCCGACCGCCACCAGCACGATCAGCATGAATAACAGGAAGCGGTTTTGTGTTTTATTCTTCAACATGGAACAAAATGTCTGCCTGAGAAACAAAATAAAAGCAGCACTAAAAAAGGCTGCTGGCGATTAATGGCGGCAAAAATATCAGGATTGCGTGACAAATCGAGAGGTGAGTGCAAAGCGACTGGCGCAGTGGTGTCAAGATTACTTACCGGGTCGTAACCCGACCGCTACAGTTGATGTGGAGTGCGCATGATTTGTCGCTGAGAGCCCTTTACTCTCCGCTGGGCTGGAAATCTGTGAGAGGGCTGACGATGATAGTGATACGCCTGAATAATCAATAATAAGGAGCGATCATGGCAGAGTGGATCAATGCGGAAGTGAAAGAAGTGAAAAACTGGACCGATGCACTGTTCAGCCTGCGCGTTACCGCGCCGATTGATACCTTTACCGCCGGGCAGTTTGCCAAGCTGGCGCTGGAAATTGATGGTGAACGCGTGCAACGCGCCTATTCATATGTGAATGCACCGCGCGATCGCTTACTGGAGTTCTATCTGGTAACCGTGCCAGAGGGTAAGCTCAGTCCACGTTTGCAGGCATTGCAGCCTGGCGATCAGGTGATGGTGACCAAAGAAGCTGCCGGATTCTTTGTACTCAATGAAATTCCCGATTGCAGTACGCTATGGATGCTGGCCACTGGCACGGCGATCGGTCCTTATTTATCGATTCTGCAACAGGGTGAAGACCTGGAACGGTTTGATAACATTGTGCTGGTACATGCGGCACGTTTCGCCAATGACCTGAGCTTCCTGCCGTTGATGCAGCAGCTGCAACAGCGTTATCAGGGCAAATTGCATATTCAGACGGTGGTGAGTCGCGAAGAGATCGCCGGTTCGCTGCACGGTCGTGTTCCGCAGCTCATTGAGAGCGGTGAACTTGAACGTGCGGTGGGTTTGCCGATGACCGCTGACACCAGCCACGTGATGCTGTGTGGTAACCCGCAAATGGTGCGCGATACCCAGCAATTGCTGAAAGATACGCGTGAGATGCGTAAACATTTCAAACGCAAACCCGGCCATATGACCAGCGAGCATTACTGGTAATCCGTGTGGTGTGAAGAATGTCAGACTTTTCCCTGTGCGGGTTTTGACTTTGGTCGGTAAAAACCGTTCTAATCGTGGGCTAAGTGAATGATTTAGGGCCGAAGCAATGAAGAACCTGCCAGTCGCGCTGCTCTTAAGCGTCGCGCTGACATTTCCCGCCTGGGCGGAGGATGCGACACCGCAGGATCGAAGCGATCACCTGCCTGCCGCCCCTTATCTATTGGCAGGTGCCCCCACCTTCGATATGACCATCGCGCAGTTCCGCGAGAAGTACAACGCAACGAATCCGGACCTGCCGTTGCAGGAATATCGTGCGATTGATAATCGAGACGATAAAAGCAACCTGACGCGCGCCGCCAGCAAGATCAATGAAACACTCTATGCTTCTACCGCGCTGGAGCAGGGCACCGGAAAAATCAAAACGCTGCAAATTACCTGGCTACCGGTTCCCGGCCCGGATATGAAAGCCGCGCAGGCACGTGCGATGGATTACATGACAGCATTATTGCGATTTTTTGTCCCAGGTTTATCGCCTGCAGATGGACGCAAAAAGCTTGATGCACTGCTCAGCGCAGGCAAAGGCGCACGCTATTTTGCCAGTACTGAAGGCGCATTGCGTTTTGTGGTCGCGGATAACGGTGACAAAGGATTAACCTTCGCGGTTGAGCCAATAAAACTGGCGCTCGCGACCCCTTGATCACCGCGGCAAAAATGACGAAAAGCAAAGCCAGCGACACGTTTGATCTCTATACTGTCTGGCAGACATCGCTGCCCGATGGCAGCGCTATTTCATGAATCGCGTTATGCGGAGGAAAGAATGCGACATCCACTGGTTATGGGTAACTGGAAACTGAATGGCAGCAAGCACATGGCAGGCGAGCTGATTGAAGGTCTGCGCAAAGAGCTGTCTGGTGTTGAAGGTTGTGGCGTAGCAATTGCTCCACCCACTCTCTATCTTGACCTGGCAAAACACGCCGTCTCCGGCAGCCACATTGCCCTGGGTGCACAGAACGTTGACGTTAACCTGTCTGGCGCATTCACCGGTGAAACCTCCGCAGAAATGCTGAAAGATGTCGGCGCGAAATACATCATCATCGGCCACTCTGAGCGTCGTACTTACCACAAAGAAAGCGACGAGTTCATCGCGAAGAAATTTGCTGTTCTGAAAGCAGCCGGCCTGGTGCCAGTCCTGTGCATCGGTGAAACTGAAGCAGAGAACGAAGCGGGCAAGACTGAAGAAGTGTGCGCACGTCAGATCGACGCCGTGCTGGAAACTCAGGGTGCGGCTGCGTTCGAAGGCGTGGTTATCGCTTATGAGCCAGTCTGGGCGATCGGTACCGGCAAATCCGCTACACCTGCGCAGGCCCAGGCCGTGCACAAATTCATTCGTGACCATATCGCGAAGAAAGATGCGGCGATTGCTCAGCAGGTTATCATTCAGTACGGCGGTTCTGTTAACGACAAAAATGCCGCAGAACTGTTCACCCAGCCAGATATCGATGGCGCGCTGGTTGGCGGTGCTTCACTGAAAGCCGATGCGTTCGCAGTGATCGTGAAAGCAGCTGCAGCAGCGAAAAACGCGTAAGTTTTTTCGGTGTGGAACAAGGCGGCTGATGAGCCGCCTTTTTTGTTGCCAGAGATGCGTACTGAGACATGTAACTCATACACTGTGGAAGATGTGATGAACAGTTCTGGACCCCCCCAGCGTGCTTATACGCTTCATTGAAGCTTTAGATTGGAAGCCATGGCTAATGGTTCAAAATCTGGCATTGGTGGTCCTGCAACTCCTCCGCAGAACCGCTGTTTAGCATTAACCAGTTACGTTCCAGCGCCAGCAACGCTAAGCGCCCATCCGGTAATTCCGCCAGTGCCATCCCATATTTTCCCATCTCGCTGCGCGCATTAGGCACTTCAGTCGCCAGACGAATAAAGACACTTTGCTGCGCCAGTTCAGCCGTCGACAGTGTGCGAATCAAATAGCGATGTTTGCGCAGCGTGGCTGGTTGCCACTGTTCATTGAGCTTAGGGCTTAACGCATCAAGCCGCTGGCGCACATCAGGACGCAGACAGGAGATGTGGATGTGCAGTTGATTCTGCGTACGGCCATATTGCGCATTAATCGCCAGTGACAGCACGCTATCATCAATCGGTGCACCGCGTTTTTTGGCCAACAGACTGCGCTGCAGCCAGGCGGCGGCAAACAGATTGGGCGTGGTGGGTTCGAGAATAATCGGGCTTTCCATGCCAGTGATTTTTTCAATCGGCATCAGTAAATACTGCAGTGGACCGTTGAGGTCTTTCAGCGTGACATAACCCTGTGCCGTATTCACTTGCTGACAAGGGGAGGGATTGCCACCTTTCGCTAGATTGGGCACGCACTTTTCACTGATGATCTGCCAGAGGGCATTGGAGTTTTTCTGGAAATGGAAGGCGCTGACGATCAGTCCGACAATCAGCACCAGCAGTAAAACGGTTAGCAACTTCAGGGTGCGACGACTTCCCTGCATGGCCGAATTCCTCTGTTCATCACCTGCCAGCATCCTCGCCTGCCGTCTGGGCAATGTCACGGACTTTTACTGCTGTGTAATGCAAAACGGTCAGCATCAGGCTGACCGTTTCAGTTTGATGTGATGACGATTACGGTTTCATGACCTGATCGTAACTACCACCATCGGCGAAGTGCGCTTTCTGCGCTTGCGTCCAGCCACCGAACTTGCTGTCGATAGTGAACAGTTTCACCGGCGCAAAGGTGCTGGCAAACTTTTTCGCGACTTCAGGATCGCGTGGACGATAAAAGTTTTCCGCTGCGATGGTCTGGCCTTCTGGTGAGTAGAGATACTTCAGGTAATCTTCGGCCACTTTACGCGTGCCCTGCTCATCCACCACCTTATCGACCACCGAAACGGTTGGTTCTGCCAGGATCGATTCGCTTGGCGTGACGATTTCGAACTTGTCTTTACCCAGCTTGTTCACCGCCAGATACGCTTCGTTTTCCCAGGCAATCAGCACATCGCCTATGCCACGTTCAACGAAGGTGTTGGTGGCGCCACGTGCACCGGAGTCCTGCACTTCTACGTTCTTGAAAAGCGCCTTCACATACGCCAGTGCTTTGGTCTGGTCACCGTTGTTTTGATCCAGCGCCCAGCCCCACGCGGCCAAATAGTTCCAGCGTGCGCCACCTGAAGTTTTCGGGTTCGGGGTGATCACCGATACGCCAGGTTTAATTAAATCGTTCCAGTCATGAATGCCCTTCGGGTTGCCCTTACGGACCAGGAACACGATGGTGGAAGTATAAGGGGCGGAGTTGTCTGGCAGGCGCTTAATCCAGTTTTTATCGATCCGTCCACGGTCAGCAATAGCATCCACGTCAGACTGCAGCGCCAGGGTCACGACATCAGCACGAATGCCGTTGATCACAGAGGTCGCCTGCTTCCCTGAACCGCCATGAGACTGACGGATCACCACATTGTCGCCCGTTTCCTGCTTGTAATGTGCGCTAAACGCTTTGTTGTACTGCTCATACAGCTCTCGCGTCGGATCGTAAGAAACGTTTAACAGCTGGATATCCTTTGCCAAAACACTGGTGGAAGCCAGTAACAGGGTGACACCAATACTCCACTTGTTCATTGCTTGCTCTCCCGAGGTCGTTATAGAACAAGACTGACATAAACCAATTCAATGATTAAAGAATTAAAAATAAGTGGTTATAACCGGAGGGAATATAAGGGGGAATATAAAAAGGCACGGTGGAGGCCGCGCCCTGATTTAGTTTGATTAGTAGAGTTTTTTCGCCGTATCCAGCCAGTCGCGCTTGAATGGGCGCTTCATGTTTTCAATCGCGTCAATGATGTCGTGATGCACCATCTTCTCATTCTGAATACCGACACAACGTCCGCCGTAGCCCTGCAACAGCAGTTCGATGGAGTAAGCACCCATACGTGACGCCAGGATACGGTCGTAAGCACATGGCGCACCGCCACGCTGAATATGCCCAAGCACAGTTGCACGTGTTTCGCGTTTGGTTTCTGCTTCGATGTAATGCGCCAAATCGTCGATATCACAGATGTGTTCGGTAATGGCCACAATGGCATGTTTTTTACCTTTGGCGATACCCGCTTTGATCTCTTCGACCAGTTCTTCACGGGTATAAGGAATTTCCGGCAGCACGATAAATTCACAACCACCGGCGATGGAAGCAGCCAGAGTCAGATCGCCGCAGTAACGACCCATCACTTCCACGATGGAAATGCGCTGATGCGAAGAGGAGGTGTCGCGCAGACGGTCAATCGCTTCAACAACGGTTTCCAGCGCCGTGAAGTAACCGATGGTGTAATCGGTACCGGCAACGTCATTATCGATGGTGCCTGGCAGACCAATGCACGGGAAACCCATTTCCGTCAGACGTTTGGCACCCATGTAGGAACCGTCACCGCCGATGACAACCAGCGCGTCAATGCCGCGCTTCTTCATGTTCTCAATGGCAACCTGACGAACTTCCTCATTACGGAAATCCGGGAAGCGTGCAGAACCGAGGAAAGTGCCGCCACGGTTGATCATGTCGGACACGCTGTAACGGTCGAGGTTGATCATACGGTCTTCATACAATCCCAGATAGCCGTCGTAGATACCAAAAACTTCAAGGCCTTCACTCAGCGCGGAACGGACAACTCCGCGGATGGCTGCGTTCATGCCTGGGGCGTCACCGCCGCTGGTCAGTACTCCGATTTTTTTGATCATGACAACCTCTGGATTGTTCAAAACTAAGGATTATTCCTGCCTGCCGACCGGTGTAAACCCGCTCACGATCGTGCGGCTTAATAGTTGCAGATAGTATATCAAAGGCTTGATGCTGAATTGATTCAGGTCAGACAAGTTTTCGCTATTTTTTTACAGAGTTGTTAGCGTTACGTCATTTTTATAACGCAACGCCATGATATTTAAACGCTAAAACTGGAAAAAGCCTTGCTGATTTTCAGGCACCACCGAACAGGGATCCTGATGGATGATAACATCCGAACCGGGAAACTTAAGCCGGAGTGCTTGCTCGATCTGATCCGCTACCTGATGCGCCTGCACCAGCGGCAGGTGGTCATCCATTTCCAGATGAAGCTGGATAAAACGGGTTGGCCCGGATTGACGCGTACGCAGTGCATGGGCACCGCGCACACCTGGCCAGTCGCTAACCAAATCGATAATCGCCTGCTTCTCTTCTTCCGGCAATGCGCGGTCCAGCAAAGATTGCACCGCTTCATAACCCATGCGCAAAGCGTTATAGAGGATGTACACCCCAATCCCCAGCGCAAAGAGCGCATCTGCCCGGACAAAACCATAGCTGCTTAACACCAAAGCCACCAGGATCGCGCCGTTCATCACCACGTCAGATTGATAGTGCAGCATATCCGCACGTATCGCCTGACTGCGTGTCCGACGCACCATCCAGCGCTGGAAAGTCACCAGTAACAGGGTGGATAAAAGGGCGATCACAGTGACGACGATACCGACCAGCGGCGCACGTAATATATTGGGTGAGGCCAGATGCTGAATACCCGTGAGAAATAAAAACAGTGCCGAGCCGGAAATAAACATGCTTTGTGCCAGTGCGGCAAGCGACTCCGCTTTACCGTGGCCGAAGGTGTGATCAGCGTCCGCAGGCTGGAGTGAATAGCGCACCACCAGTAAATTGGTGAGCGATGCAGCGATATCCACCAGTGAATCGACCAGGGCGGCCAACATACTGACTGAGCCGGTCAGCCACCAGGCAAAAATTTTCACGATCAACAGTAATGTCGCCAGCGTCGTTGCCGCCAGCGCCGCGCGGTTGACGAGTTTCGCGTAGGAGGGATCCATGCCATGCCTCATAGAAGCGTCTGCTCAGCGCAACGCCTTTAGTCACATAATGGCTCAAGTTTATCATCGGCAAGCGTAAGCTGCGTGAATTGAATATTAAGGTGATGATACAGCACAGGATTGGCAGATAAAAAAAACCCCCGCATCATGCGGGGGAAGACAGGGATGGTGTCTATGGCAAGGAAAACAGGGATACTATGTTACTGGTTACTGCTGGTACTACTCACTGCATGCAGCGGTGATGATGGCTGCAATCCTGAGAGCTGACGCATATCGTTAAGTCGCCGCTCATAATTCTTCTGCAATGTCGCTTGCTGTGCAGGCGTTAGCAGGTGATACATCTGGTTGCGAACCCGAGCCATCTCAACTTGCAGTTCTATCTGCGCGCGGGCTTGTTTCTCTGCCTGCTGTCGGATAGCCGATTCGTTAAATTTGTCTGCAATGACAAGGTCATGCATAGTTTCAATATCCTGAACGCTCATAGCCGGGCGCTCATGTCGTGCTTGCTGCATCAGGTCTCGCATCTGTTGCCGCTGTTGTTCAGTCAGCTCAATGCCATCGAACATGTGGCTTTGCGGATTTTGCGTCATACTGCCTGTCGTCAATCCGCCGTTATGATGCATCTCGTCAATCGTCGTCGTGTCTGCTGCTTCTGCGCTGGCGTGACTGAGAACCATCGCTGAGGCAATGACGACGGCGGTTAAGTAGCGCATCGTTTACTCCCAGTTCGTTCCGTTTTGCGATTCAACGAGAGCTAGTGTACGGCGATAGCTGCAAACATCCGTCAGGGGGTGTAAAACTACGTAAAGCGTTGGATTGCAAGTCAAGGAACACGGTATTTTGCCTGCGGAGGGCAACAAAAAATGAATAAAATCCTGTTGGTTGATGACGACCGCGAATTAACTTCGCTGCTTAAAGAACTGCTTGAGATGGAAGGTTTTGAGGTGATTGTCGCCAGCGATGGTGAGCAGGCGCTTAACCTGCTGGATAACAGCGTTGACTTGTTATTACTCGACGTCATGATGCCGAAGAAGAACGGTATTGATACGTTGAAAGAATTACGACAACAGCACCAAACTCCGGTCATTATGCTGACCGCTCGTGGTAGTGAGTTGGATCGTGTTCTTGGCCTTGAGCTGGGCGCGGATGACTATCTACCAAAACCGTTTAATGACCGTGAACTGGTGGCGCGTATTCGGGCTATTTTGCGCCGTTCAAACTGGAGCGAACAACAACAGCAGCATGATAATAGTTCACCCACGCTGGAAGTGGATTGCCTGCGCCTCAACCCAGGCCGCCAGGAAGCCAGCTTCGATAGTGAAACGCTGGATCTGACGGGCACGGAATTCACTCTGCTCTATTTGCTGGCACAGCACTTAGGTCAGGTCGTGTCGCGTGAGCACCTCAGTCAGGAAGTGCTGGGTAAACGCCTGACGCCGTTTGACCGCGCGATTGATATGCACATTTCAAACCTGCGTCGTAAATTGCCGGAACGTCGTGATGGTCATCCGTGGTTTAAAACGCTACGCGGACGCGGCTATCTGATGGTTTCGGCATCATGATTGGAAGTTTGACCACCCGCATCTTCGCCATTTTCTGGCTCACCCTGGCGCTGGTGTTGATGCTGGTTTTGATGGTGCCCAAACTCGACTCACGCCAGATGACTGCACTGCTGGAAAGTGAGCAACGACAGGGCACCATGATTGAACAGCATGTTGAAGCTGAGTTATCGCAAGATCCCCCTAACGACCTGATGTGGTGGCGCAGGCTCTTTCGCGCCATCGACAAATGGGCCCCACCCGGCCAACGCTTGTTATTGGTGACCAGCGAAGGCCGGGTGATCGGAGCGCAGCATAATGAAATGCAGGTGATTCGTAACTTTATCGGCCAGTCTGATAATGCCGATCATCCGCAGAAGAAAAAGTATGGTCGTGTGGAGATGGTGGGCCCGTTCGCCGTGCAGGATGGTGAAGATAACTATCAGCTCTACCTGATCCGACCCGCCACCAGTTCTCAACTGGACTTCGTCAATCTACTGTTTGACCGTCCGTTATTGCTGCTGATTGTCACCATGCTGATTAGCTCGCCACTGCTGTTATGGCTGGCGTGGAGCCTGGCGCGTCCAGCGCGCAAACTGAAACATGCTGCCGATGAAGTGGCGAGCGGAAACTTACGCCAGCATCCTGAACTGGAATCCGGTCCACAGGAATTCCTGGCAGCAGGTTCAAGTTTCAACCAAATGGTGAGCGCACTTGAACGCATGATGACCGCACAGCAGCGTTTGTTATCCGATATCAGTCATGAATTACGCACGCCACTGACACGTTTGCAGTTGGCTACCGCCCTACTGCGCCGTCGAAATGGTGAAGGTAAAGAACTTCAGCGTATCGAAACGGAAGCCCAGCGGCTTGATGGCATGATTAACGATTTGCTGGTGCTCTCACGCACTCAGCATAAAAATGCCTTAGTCAGTGAAGCGATGAAGGCGAACCAGCTGTGGAACGGTGTACTGGAAGATGCCAAATTTGAAGCCGAGCAGATGGGTAAAACCATGGATGTGCCGTATCCGCCTGGTCCGTGGCCACTGTACGGCAACCCGCATGCCCTGGAGAGCGCACTGGAAAACATCGTGCGTAATGCGCTGCGTTATTCCCACACGCATATCAGCGTGAGTTTCTCGGTGGATATTCAGGGTATTACCGTTCACGTTGATGACGATGGCCCAGGCGTCAGCGCTGAAGATCGCGAGCAGATTTTCCGCCCCTTCTATCGCACTGATGAAGCACGCGACCGTGAATCTGGTGGCACCGGTCTCGGACTGGCGATTGTGGAAACAGCCGTGCAACAGCATCGCGGTTGGGTGAAAGCCGATGACAGCCCATTAGGGGGGCTGCGCCTTACACTCTGGTTGCCGCTGTACTCCGCTCGTCAATAATTTGCTATGCTTCGGCCCTCGTTTCCGGGGGCCTTATGCTGAACATCGTTTTATTTGAACCAGAAATTCCGCCAAATACGGGCAATATCATCCGCTTGTGTGCCAATACAGGCTTCCAATTGCATCTTATTGAGCCACTGGGCTTTGCCTGGGATGACAAGCGTCTGCGCCGCGCCGGGCTCGATTATCACGAATACACCTCACTCAAAAAACACGCCAATTACACTGCGTTTATCGAGTCTGAAGCACCACAGCGTCTGTTTGCACTCACCACCAAAGGCACACCTGCCCACAGCGCTGTGAGCTATCAGAAAGGGGATTATTTATTGTTTGGACCTGAGAGCCGTGGTTTGCCGGCAGAGATACTGAACGCGCTGCCAGCAGAGCAGAAGATCCGCATCCCAATGATGGCTGAAAGTCGCAGTATGAATCTGTCGAATGCGGTATCAGTGGTGGTGTATGAAGCGTGGCGCCAGCTTGATTATGCTGGCGCACTGATCAAGAGCTAAATTCCGTCGCCGTACTCGAAGCCCGCGCCGTTGAAGAGTTGGTCCATATCCATCGAAGGTTTATCACTGGTGGGTTTGCCAACGATACGCGCAGGCACACCGGCTGCCGTGGTATGCGGCGGCACTGGTTGTAGTACCACCGAACCTGCACCAATTTTCGCGCCGCGCCCCACTTCAATGTTACCGAGAATCTTGGCACCTGCGCCAATCATCACACCTTCACGGATTTTCGGATGGCGATCGCCGCTGGTTTTTCCGGTACCGCCTAGCGTGACCGACTGCAAAATCGACACGTCATTTTCCACTACGGCGGTTTCACCAATCACGATACCGGTAGCATGATCGAGCATGATGCCGCGACCAATACGGGCTGCCGGGTGGATATCCACTGCAAAGGAGACGGAGATTTCGTTCTGCAAATAGACGGCTAACGCGCGGCGGCCCTCTTTCCAGAGCCAGTGGCCGATGCGATAAGCCTGTAATGCATGGAAGCCTTTCAGATACAGCAATGGCGTTGAATACTTATCAACGGCAGGATCGCGCTGGCGCACGGCTTGAATATCGTAAGCTGCAGAGACAATCATCTCTGGATCTTCGCGATACGCTTCCTCAACGATTTCGCGTACCGCAATGGCTGGCATGATCGGGTTGGCAAGTTTGTTCGCCAGCATGTAGCTTAGTGCGCTGCCAAGATTTTCGTGCTTGAGCAAAGTCGCGTGATAAAAGCTGGCCAGCATGGGTTCACAATCAGCCAGCGCTCTGGCTTCAGCTTTGATGTTGTTCCAGACCAGTTCTAACTCTTCTGACGACATTGCTCTGTGCTCCCGATAAAAAAAGCGCCTGAGAGGCGCTGCAGGTGATTTAGCTGAGCGTCCTGCTTCAGCTTTGGCTGTTTTCGTCCTTCCTTGCACGGCCAAGTAAACTCAATGCTGCCTCTCGCGCCGATTTTTCGCAATACAGTACCTGATAAATCTGCTCGGTTATCGGCATTTCAACACCCATTCTCGCCGCCAATGCTTTGACTTCTTTGGTGTTTCGGTACCCTTCTACAACTTGTCCGATAATGCGCTGCGCCTCATCAACGCTCTCGCCTTGTCCCAGCATCATGCCAAAACGACGATTGCGGGATTGATTATCGGTACAGGTCAGCACTAAATCGCCCAGCCCCGCCATGCCCATAAAGGTGGTGGGATCGGCTCCAAGAGCGGCGCCAAGGCGACTCATCTCCGTCAGCCCACGGGTAATCAGCGCGGTTCGTGCGTTAGCACCAAAACCAATTCCATCGGAAATGCCGGCACCAATCGCAATCACGTTTTTCACCGCGCCACCCAATTGCACGCCGATGAAGTCCGGATTGTTATAAACGCGGAAACTTTTACCGCAGTGCAGTTTTTGCTGCAGATCTTCAGCGAACTGCGCATCAGTGGCCGCCAGCGCTATCGCTGTAGGCATGCCCGCTGCAAGTTCTTTCGCGAAAGTTGGGCCGGAAACCACGGCCAGCGGTATTTGATCGCCAAGGATTTCACGCGCAACATCCTGCAAAAGACGGCCAGTCTCTTTTTCGAGACCTTTGGTTGCCCAGACAATACGTGAGTCTGCACGGAGATGCGGCTTCAACTGGGTGAGAACGTCGCCAAATACGTGGCTAGGCACAACCACCAATAGATCGCGGCTGGCATTCACCACCGTTGCCAAATCGGCTTCGGGAACAAGATTGTCAGGGAAAGGTACATCAGGCAGGAAAGCGGCATTACATCGGTCAGCCTGGAGCTGCGCCACGCTTTGCGGATTGTGGCCCCAGAGCAGAACCGGATGGCCGTTACGGGCCAGCGTAATGGCCAAAGCGGTGCCGTACGAGCCGGCACCGATGACGCTAATCGAAGCGTTGAGTGTAGTCATCAGGCATCCTGACGTGGCGCTTCGCCTTCACCTTGCTGCTGCAGATAGTTCATGAACAGGGCATCAAAGTTAACTGGCGCCAGATTGAGCTGCGGGAAAGTACCACGAGACACAAGGCTGGTGATGCATTCACGTGCATACGGGAACAGAATGTTCGGGCAGTATGCACCGAGGCAATGAGCCATCTGAGTGCCTTCGATACCGCCGATAGTGAAGATACCTGCCTGCTGAACTTCGCACAGGAATGCGGTGTCTTCGCCAACGGTTGCTGTCACGGTAACGCGCAGAACAACTTCATAGACTTCATCAGCCAGCTGAGATGAAGCGGTGTCCAGATCCAGTTTCACTTCCGGTTCCCACTCTTTCTGGAAAACCTGAGGCGCGTTTGGCGCTTCGTAAGAAACGTCTTTGGTATAAACACGTTGAATCTGGAACTGCATTTCGTTTGTGCTATGTTCTGACATGTTACTAAATCCTGTGAGTTAAATTGTCTGACCGAAAAATTATGCCTGGAGTAAGGGATCCAGTCCCTGACGCCCATCCAGCGCGTAAAGATCGTCACAGCCACCAATGTGCTGCGCATCAATAAAAATCTGTGGAACTGTCGTACGCCCGCTTCGCTGAATCATCTCTTCACGCTTCGCCGCGTTCCCATCAATAGGAATCTCCTGGAACGAAACGCCTTTCTGATCCAACAATGCTTTTGCCCGGTGGCAATAAGGGCATGTGACTTTGGTGTAAATCTCAACATTAGCCATGCGGTTACCTCTGGGAATTATTTACCGCGTACCAGCGGCAGATTCTCACCACTCCAGCCGCTCACGCCATCTTTCAGCACGGAGACTTTTTCAAAACCTTCAGCGCTCAATTTAGCGGCTGACTCACTCGCGCTCTGACCAGTGGCACATACCACAATTATGGGCTGGGACTTGTGCTTTTCCAGTTCGGCAAAGCTCCCTTTTTTGATGTCAGCCGCTGCAATATTCACCGCACCTGAAATGTGCCCTTTGCGATAATCATCGCGCGAACGCACGTCTACAACCACCGCATCCTCTTTGTTGATCAGGTGGGTTGCTTCACCACGGCTGATGGTTTTTACCTTAGAGAACATTCCTTTAACGGTGGTCACAATCACCAGAACGAGTAAAACAACCCATGCCAGACTAAGGATGGTGTGATTGCTTGCAAACTGCATAATTTCTTGCATGAGGGGTAACGACTCCAGACCGGGCTAATAAGCTAAAACAAGGGTTCTGAGTATACCTGCGCCACTTAGCATGTACAGTCGCGAAGCGGGCAGAGTTACGATTTGTGCGTCATTTTCCAAAAAAAGTGTTCTAATCGCAAAATTGAGTCAAGGTTTATGCCGCTAAGCTCGGCACCGACATCTTTCGTAAAGCAAAACCCGCCCGGGATAACTGGTAAGCGGCTGTTCATCGTGGAATAATTATCGACTATGAAGGGAAAAGCGACCGTTACACACACAAGGACCTGTCACAACGGCCCAGCGCATCCGTTGTTATTTCGCTGGTCCGAAATCTCCCTGAGCTTGCTCTGCGCGGGCGCACTGTTATTGCCCGTTTACGCGCACAGTGCGGATGACAGTAAAACCCAGCTCAAGTCCATTCAGCAGGATATTGCTGACAAAGAGAAAAGCGTTAAAGCGCAGAAATTACAGCGCAGCAAACTTCTCGATCAACTGCAAAGTCAGGAAAAAGTGATTGCGCAAGCCAGCCGGCAGCTTCGGGAAACGCGCAATAGTTTGACCGCGCTTGACGGCGAAATCACGCAAATTACCACCTCCATTTCTCGTCTGGAAAAACAGCAGGCTCAGCAGGAAAAACTGCTGGCTCAGCAATTGGATGCGGCTTTCCGACAAGGCCAGCACAATGGGTTACAGCTGCTGCTGGGCGGTGAAGAAGCACAGCGCAGTGAACGCATTCTTGCCTATTTCGGCTACCTTAATGCTGCACGCCAGAAAAACATCGACGATCTCAAACAAACTCAGCAACAGTTGGCCGAGCAGCGTCAGGCATTGCAAGGTAAGCAGGAACAACAAAAATCCCTGTTAGCCCAACAGCAGTCGCAGCAGGCCAAATTGGAAACTGCCAGTGCGGCACGTAAGAAAACCCTGACGGTACTGGAAAGCTCGCTGGAAAAAGATCAGGCCGATTTGGTTGAGATGCGAGAAAACGAAAGCCGTCTGCAGGATAAAATTGCCAAAGCCGAACGCGAAGCGCGCGAGCGTGCCGAACGTGAAGCACGCGAGGCAGAAAAAGTACGTCAGCGTCAGGCACAGGCAAAAGCCAAGGGATCAAGTTATCAGCCCACACAAAGCGAACGTGAGTTGATGGCACGCACCGGTGGCCTCGGTAAGCCTGGTGGGCAGGCGGTGTGGCCCGTGAATGGACGTATTGAACACCGCTTCGGTGAATCCATGCAGGGTGAACTGCGCTGGAAAGGTCTGGTGATTGATGCACCAGAAGGCACCGAAGTGAAAGCCATCGCCGATGGACGCGTACTGATGGCCGACTGGCTGCAAGGCTACGGTCTGGTCGTGGTATTGGAACATGGTAAAGGCGACATGAGTCTTTATGGCTACAACCAAAGTGCGCTGGTGAGCGTGGGTACTCAGGTGAAGGCAGGACAGCCTATCGCCCTTGTGGGTACCAGTGGCGGCCGCGGCACGCCTTCGCTCTACTTTGAAATCCGACGTCAGGGACAGGCCGTCAATCCACTACCGTGGTTAGGAAGATAAGTGTTGTTTCAGCCTCAAAAGCTCTCAATTGCGTTCTGCGCACTGTTTTTCACACTATCAGCTCAGGCAGGTAAACTCTCAATTGTGATTGATGACTTCGGTTATCGTCCGGTTGAAGAGAATAAAGTGCTGCAAATGCCCGCTGCGATTTCGGTCGCTGTACTGCCGAATGCACCTCATGCTCGTGAGATGGCGACAAAAGCACATCAGGGTGGTCATGAGGTGTTGATTCACTTGCCAATGGCACCGCTCAGTAAGCAGCCGCTGGAAAAAGATACCTTAACCCCAGAGATGAGCAGCGAAGAGATCGCACGCATTGTTCGGGATGCCTCGGGTAAAGTGCCCTTCGCTGTGGGGCTGAACAACCATATGGGCAGCAAAATGACCTCCAGCCTGCCCGGCATGCAGAAAGTGATGCAGGTGCTAAATCAGTACAATTACTACTTTCTCGATAGCATGACGATTGGCAATAGCCAGTCTATTCCAGCGGCACAAGGTACGCATGTTAAGGTGCTGAAACGCCGGGTATTCCTTGACGATAGTCAGAATGAGGCATTGATTCGCGAACAGTTTACCCGTGCCGTAAAACTGGCACAGCGCGATGGCTATGCCATTGCGATTGGTCATCCGCATCCTACCACCGTTCGTGTGCTGCAACAGATGCTGCCATCACTGCCACCCGATATTACGTTGGTACGCCCGAGTCAGTTGCTGAATGAGCCTCTGCATCAGGGTAAAACACCGCAGACAACCGATAAATCGCCGGGACCGAAATTCCGTGCTCCAGGCGTGTGTAAGGTTAGTAAACCACTGCCGCCAGTGCCGCAAAGTCGAGCCGTTGAAATAGTGATTGAAAATGTGGCAGGTAGTAAGTTAATCAATCAGTTAGGTTTACTTTTTTAACGCAATCATCAACGTTTTTGAAAATTAGCGTTAGCCCCATTCGGGGCTAGCGTTTTTTTCTTTATCATTACGAAATTAATTCCCGCGACTGATGTCAAATTTGCCAGGTTCTTAGGGTGAATTGGAATAATGAAAAAGCTTTGGAAAATAAACGTAATCAATAACGTACTCAGTTTACATGCCAGACTGAGCCAGATTGACAAAAACAAGACACCGCTAAGCTCAAATCATGAGTTTAAGCGCATTGTTATTTTCTCAACGACCGCATTAGGAGATCTCCTTTTTAATACTCCTGCGATCAAAGCCATAAAGCATCGCTATCCAGAGGCCAGGCTCATGCTGGTATCCAGTGATAAAAACCGTGATCTCGTTGAAAAAAGTCAATGGTTTGATGAAATAGTCATCTGGGATAATAAAATAGTTCATTCCCATCGCGTAATCAGGAGAATGAGAAAATTCAAACCTGATATGACTGTGCTACTGCATTCAACATTGGGCTATGACATTCTCTGCGCACGCCTGTCTGGCTCAAAATATATTATTAGAGATAATTTCAGAAGTGACAATACTGTCTTTAATCACTGGATAGATCATTATTCATCGGCAACAGATGTTCATATTATTCAGCGTAAACTCGACCTGATTAGTATTCTTGGATGCAATACAACAGATATCAGAATGCAATTTCCCATTGCAATTCACTCTGTAGAACGTGAAAACTATCGACCTGTAATTGGCTTTCAAATGGGGGCGTCCGGGAAAAACCGTTGCTGGCCAGTTGAACATTTTTCTGAACTAGCAGAGCGTATTTTAGAAAATAACAAAGATGCAAAAATAGTATTGACTGGTGCCACCCAGGATAAAAACATTGAAAAATCATTCTTTGATTTATTAAAAAATAAATACCATTCAAGGGTTCACTCTTATATTGGTAAGACTCGCCTACCTGAACTCTTACAGATAATTAAAAACCTTGATGTGTTGATCACAGGTGACACTGGACCACTACATATTGCTATCACGGCAGAAACGCCGACAGTGAGTCTTTATGTCAGTGCTAATCCCAGACATACAGGACCTTATCAGGATTTACACATTCATCAGACTATCAGAATTGAACCTGAATCTAATGATGATCCGCATTACCCATTAAGAAAAATAAGCGTTGATCAGGTTTATAACGTGATGATGAAAAATATTTCAGTCTAAAATTACACTACCAGATAGCAAGCGATCTGGTAGTGGTTTTTATCTAGGCCTTACGGGATGACAAAACTATCGCTAATGGCAACCAGAATAATACCCATGTTTCTCCTGGTCCACCAATCACAAACATCCCCTGAGTAACAAAAAACATCAAAGAGAAGAGATAAATTGAGGCTTCTAACCCCATGCCTTGATGATACTTTCTATACGCATGATACAAGCCAACCAGGATGAGTGATGCCATAAATAGCACACCCACCACACCGCCTTTTAAGAAAGCCGATACATAAATACTGTGTGTGGTTATAACATGTTGGCCAATACTGTTTACAAATGTCAGCTGCTTATCAAACCCCCAACCGAAATAGGGATGAATCATTGCATCTGAAATGGCATGATTCCAGATTCCAAATCTGATAAAACTCTGCGCATAAGAGGAAACAATGCGCGCATAAAAATCACTGCCATAATCGGTAAAGTAGAAGAATAATAAAATAGTAGCGATTGAAATCATGATATACAAAACATGTTTAAGGTGAACATGTTTATATTTAGCAAGTAAAACAGCTAAAGAAACCATTAAAGCCAATAATGGACCTCGACTTTGCGTCAAGATCAAGCCAATAAAGAGCAACGATGCAGGTATGTAAATCCAGTGTCGGCCTGACTCACGGGCAATAATCAGTGCACTTAAAATACCAAGAGCAAAATATCCACCGAGATCAATGACATTTTTTGGCGCGGCAAAAAAACCGTTTTCAAGTCTATTAGTCAGTAGCGTGCTTTTGTCTACCAACATAAATGTCAAAACAAGGACAATAAAACACCCGGAAAAAATGCATCCATAAACCTTCAGCAAACCATAACGCTTAATACAGTAATCAAACATACAAACGAAAAAAAGAAGATAAACGGTATGCTTCAGAGTTGAAATTATATTCTCTGGAACACTTGTCCATAAGTTCGTAATACTGTAATAAATGAGGAATAGTGCAATAACGCCTATTGACCTCCAGGGATATGGCTCGGGAAGACTAAGCTTTTTTCGCTGGAAAAACAAAAATATCATCATCGTTGTAATCGACAGATGAAATAAATTATTTACTTTTCCAACACCTGTAAATATGGTCATTAAAAATAAAAATGCCATAAAAGAAATAGATGCAATAAATTCTAAACTTTCAGTTTTTTTTAAAAATGACATCTGGCGTCGCCTTCTCGAAAATTTCCTCTGTCAGTCCACTATTCATAGACAAATTGTAAACCTTTATCCCTGCATGATTAAGCTCGATGCTGGCATTCAAGAATGCGGGCTTTATAACTTGAGTAAAGTTTTCCCCTAAAAAGCTTTTCTGCTTATTATTTTCATTTTCATAAAATCGTGGGGATGAAAAATTATTCATATCAACCCCTGCTAACAGTATACGATTTGAACTGAGCCATACGGCTATTTGCAACGCCCAATAGGCCACTGTACCCGCATCAAAAATACCTTGTCGGATATCCCATGAAAAACCTGATAATGGATCAGTTGGATAGACTGATAATCCTTTATTATCATTGAAATTCAAAGCATACTCAGCAGGTACTACTGATTTTCGAAATATCTTATAACTCAGATCTTCAATAATAGCCAAACGACACTTTATCTTATCGACTCCAATGCAATTCAACATATCATTGAGGCAATGAACTGTTGTAAAGAGCGTCAACTCAGGGTCGCCCAGTACTTTTCCGACAATATCAAAACGATTCTCAACAAAACCGCGATCGACAATAACATAATATGAAAATACGACTTTATCTCGTAGGTGATAAGCGCCATTAACACCAATAAATGTCGTTTCTGAAAGTAATTCAAAATCAAGATCATTCACTGACGGGCCAGTTGCCAGTATCGTCATATCATTGGTAACGGTTTTACGTAATGAATCTAATGCTTCAATTTTTATTTCATTTTTTCGCCAGACTAGCCGTTCAATATGGTCTTCTGCTCCACGTTGAATTCTGATATGAGGCCAAAAATTTTCATTGTGTCGATAAGCTCGTTCATGGGTATAACGATAGATTTGTTTAAATATTGATCCCATTCAAAGCAATTCCCGCAATTTTTCCATTACGCTCACGGCGGATATAGCCTGCATTCTGCCACCTGCACCGCGTAGCTCATGCTGATTCTTCCCATATCCCCCAATCAGCCCCGGATCGGTTGGACCAAACAGCGTGATGTTCGGGCGGTCCAGCGCGGCGGTCAGGTGACTCAAACCCGTGTCGACCGAAACGACAGCGCGTGCCCCCGCCAATTGCTGTGCCACTTGCTCCAGCGCTAATTTTGGCAGCACCTCAACATGGTCAAAACCTTCCGCCATTCTTAATGCACGTTGATGCTCATGTTCAGCACCCCACGGCAGTTTCACCCGCAGACCCGTCGGCTGTACCAATTCAATCAGTTCGCGCCAGTGTGATTCAGGCCAATGCTTGTTATCACGGGTGGTGGCGTGTAGAAACACTAAATATTGATGCGCATCCTCGGGCAACGCGGAGAGGAAATGACCGGCAATCGCATAATCCCCCTGAGTGTCCGGTTTCGCATAACCCAGGCTTTTAGCAAACAGTTCGCGCGTGCGTTCTACCGCATGCTGCTGTTTATTAATTTCATGGCGTTTGTCATACCACCAGCTGGCAAAGGGTTCCCGCGCACTGCGGCTGTCTTGTCCATGCTTTACGCCTTTAGCCAGGCGCGTCACCAGCGCGGCGCTTTTGATCAACCCTTGCGCATCGATCACCACATCATACTGGCGCGATTGCAGGTCTCGCTTAAACAGAACGCGCTCTTCACGCTGCTGGCTACCAAACCAATGTTTACGCCAGCGACGAATCGCCACCGGCAGCACTTTATCTACTGCCGGATGCCAGCTGGGGATCTGTGCAAAATTTTCTTCGACGACCCAGTCAAAACGGATGCCAGGAATGGCCTGCATCGCATCAGTGAGCGCCGGTAACGTGTGCAGCACGTCCCCCATTGAGGAGGTTTTTACAATCAAAACGTGCATGGCTACTCCTGCACCGGATGCAGCAGCGCACTCAGTTCCTGATGAACCCGAGCAGGCTGAATATCTATGAGACTCTGGTGATAACCCTCTTCGGCATCACCTTTACGTATTTTGTGATAGCCGGAGATCAAACGAATAACACGTGCCTGATGAGACAGCGGCGGCGTGAAATCCGGGCTACTCGGGCCATACAAGGCGACTAACGGGCGGTTCAGTGCGGCGGCAATATGCATCAACCCGGAGTCATTACTGACAACGGCCGCGCAATGTGCGATCAAAATAACCGCCTGCTCTAATTGCGTATCGCCCGCCAGATTCTTGCAGTGCGCTCGTGCTGATTCCGATAACGTCTGAACAATAGTGTCACCGGTTTCGCGATCTTTTGCTGAACCGAACAACACCACCTGGTAGCCTTCGCCAATCAGTTGGTCAGCAAGTGCCGCGTAGTGGTAGTGCGGCCAGCGCTTGGCTGGTCCAAATTCAGCGCCAGGGCAGAACCCAATCACTGGACGATCGGCCGACAGAGCAAACTGCGCCGCCGTCATGCGCTTCTCGTCTTCATCGACACGCAACTGCGGCCACAGTAAGGGCTGCGGCAACTGTTGTGCGGAGGCGATGGGTTTGTCGTAGCCCAGTGCAACATAGCGCTCCACCATCAGCGGAAACGCGGCTTTATCCAGCACACGCACATCGTTCAACACGCCATAGCGCATCTCACCACGCCAGCCGACACGGCGCTTAATACCTGCAAAGAACGGCACCAGCGCTGATTTGAACGAATTTGGCAGCACATAAGCACGGTCATAATTGCTGACCTGAAGGGATTTGCCCAAACGCCGCCTTTCACCCAGTGCCAAAGCGCCATGGCCCAATGGCATCGCCAGCGCCTGATTGACTTCCGGCATCCGTGACAGCAGTGGCCGGCACCAGGCCGGCGCCATCACATCAATGACCGCATCCGGGTGCTCAGCCTTGAGCGTGCGATAGAGACTTTGCGACATCATCATATCGCCGACCCAGGAAGGGCCAATGACCAGAATTTTCATCGCTGGTGCCGGTTTCCTTATGCTTTACGATTGAGCCAGGTCATGTATTCACCCACGCCCTGAGCAACGGTTTTAAATGGCTTGTCATAACCCGCTGCGCGCAGATTGGTCAGGTCCGCCTGAGTGAATGCCTGATAGCGGCCTTTCAGTTTCTCAGGGAACGGGATGTATTCAATCTGGCCTTGCTGATGGAACTTCAGTACTGCATCGGCGACTTCCTGGAAGGACTCCGCACGGCCAGTACCACAGTTGTAGATGCCAGATACACCGTTTTCCCAGCACCACAGGTTTACCGCAACAACATCGTCAACATGGATGAAATCGCGGCGGAAGTCGTCGCTGCCTTCAAACAGCTTTGGATTTTCACCATTGCTGATCTGAGTATTGAGGTGGAAAGCCACACTCGCCATACCGCCTTTGTGACCTTCGCGTGGGCCGTAAACGTTGAAATAGCGGAAGCCACATACTGGAGAATCGGCTTCCGGCAGAATCTGACGCACGTAGTGGTCGAAGAGCATTTTTGAGTAGCCATAGACGTTCAGCGGCTGCTCGTACTGGCGCTCTTCAATGAAGTTTTCATTGCGGCCACCGTAAGTGGCCGCTGAAGAGGCGTAAAGGAAAGGAATTTCGCGTTCCAGGCAGAAATGCAGCAAGTCTTTCGAGTACTGATAGTTGTTATCCATCATGTACTTGCCATCCCACTCTGTGGTCGCCGAGCAGGCACCTTCGTGGAACACCGCTTCGATTGGACCCAGATCTTCGCCGGACATGATGTAAGAGAGGAACTCTTCTTTGTCCATGTAATCCGCGATATCAAGATCTGCGAGGTTCACGAATTTGGTGCCATCTTTCAGATTATCCACCACCAGAATATCGGTAAGACCGCGATCGTTCAGCGCTTTAACAATGTTGCTGCCAATCATGCCAGCGCCACCGGTTACGATAATCATATGCTTTGCCTTTAAACAGTTGGGGTGAAACAGGAGGTTTCACGCACGAATACCTAACATCATAACATTTCAGCCCGCGGCAGGCAGCCAGATGACTCCGTAACCGCTGCACAATTTGCATCCATAGCGTGAACTATGCTGCAAAACGAAGATTTCTCTGGCGGAAATGTCGGCACGATGCGTCTTGATCAGTAATATGTGCCAAAATTTTGCTATCTGAGGAGCAGAATCATGTCCAGTCAGTTTTATTCGCAAATCCTTCAACAGCTTGAGACAACACGTAGCGATGGATTGTTCAAACAAGAACGTACCATCACGTCGGCGCAGCAGGCTGAGATCAATGTCGCTAATAGTCCTTCGGTGATTAACTTCTGCGCCAACAACTATCTCGGTCTGGCGAATCACCCCGCGCTTATTCAGGCCGCCAAAGAAGGCATGGATTCCCACGGCTTCGGCATGGCATCCGTGCGCTTTATCTGCGGCACACAAGATATCCATCAGCAGTTGGAACAAAAGCTGGCGGCCTTTCTCGGCATGGAAGATGCTATCCTGTTTTCCTCTTGCTTCGATGCCAATGGCGGTCTGTTTGAAACGCTGCTCAGTGCGGAAGATGCCATCATCTCTGATGCACTCAATCATGCCTCAATTATCGATGGCGTACGCCTGTGTAAAGCCCAGCGCTATCGGTATGCCAACAACGATATGTCTGAGTTACGTGCTCGGTTAGAGGAAGCGCGTGATAAAGGTGCTCGCCATATTCTGATCGCCACAGACGGTGTGTTCTCGATGGATGGCGTGATTGCCAATCTGCAAGGCATTTGCGATTTGGCCGACGAATTTGACGCATTGGTGATGGTTGATGATTCCCATGCGGTCGGCTTTGTCGGTGCAACTGGGCGTGGCACCCATGAATACTGCGGCGTAATGGATCGCGTAGATATCCTGACTGGCACATTAGGCAAAGCGCTAGGTGGTGCTTCTGGTGGCTATGTAGCTGCGAAAAAAGAGGTGGTTGAATGGCTACGCCAGCGTTCACGCCCTTACCTATTTTCCAATTCCCTCGCACCTGCTATCGTCGCCGCCTCGCTGCGGGTGTTAGACCTGCTCAGTGAAGGCGATGGGTTACGCCAGCGCATTTGGGATAACGCCCGATTCTTCCGCGAGAAGATGACCGCAGCCGGCTTTACGCTGGCGGGTGCTGACCACGCCATCATTCCGGTGATGCTTGGCGATGCAAAAGTGGCTCAGCAGTTTGCCAGCCTGCTGCAAAAAGAGGGCATCTACGTCACAGGCTTCTTTTATCCGGTGGTGCCGCAAGGTCAGGCACGCATCCGCACTCAGATATCTGCAGGTCATACGCAGGCACAACTGGAACATGCCGTTGCCGCCTTCACTCGCATTGGCCGACAGTTGGGCGTGATCGCAGGAGCAGAACGATGAAAGCATTGGCCAAACTCAAAGCCGAAGAAGGTATCTGGATGGTGAAGGATGCACCGATTCCGGAACCTGGTCACAACGACCTGCTGATTAAAATTCGTAAAACCGCAATTTGCGGCACCGATGTTCACATTTACAACTGGGATGATTGGTCGCGTAAAACCATTCCCGTTCCAATGATCACTGGCCATGAATATGTCGGCGAAGTCGTCGGTATGGGCGAAGAGGTAAGAGGCTTTGCCCTTGGCGATCGTGTGTCCGGCGAAGGTCATATCACCTGCGGTCACTGCCGAAATTGCCGCGCCGGCCGCACTCACTTGTGCCGCAATACCGTGGGTGTCGGCGTCAATCGTCAGGGCTGTTTTGCTGAGTACCTGGTCATCCCTGCATTTAACGCTTTCAAGATTCCCGACAATATCTCTGACGAGCTGGCAGCGATTTTCGATCCCTTTGGCAACGCCGTGCATACCGCGCTCTCGTTTGATCTGGTCGGCGAGGATGTGCTGATCTCTGGCGCTGGCCCCATTGGTATTATGGCTGCAGCGGTGTGCAAACATGTAGGCGCACGCAATGTAGTCATCACCGATATCAATGAATATCGCCTCGGTCTGGCACGCCAGATGGGCGTGACACGCGCCGTCAATGTGGCGCAGGAAAATCTGCGCGATGTGATGGCTGAGCTGGGTATGACCGAAGGTTTCGATGTCGGGCTGGAGATGTCTGGCGCGCCTCCCGCGTTTCGCACCCTGCTGGAGGTGATGAACCATGGTGGGCGAATCGCTCTACTGGGCATTCCGCCGGGCGAGATGGCGATCGATTGGAATCTGGTGATCTTCAAAGGACTGTTCATCAAAGGCATCTATGGCCGTGAGATGTTTGAAACCTGGTACAAAATGGCAGCGTTGATTCAATCCGGCCTCGACTTAACGCCCATCATCACACATCGCTACCACATCGATGAATTCCAGCAGGGATTTGACGAGATGCGATCCGGCCGTTCAGGAAAAGTGGTATTGAGCTGGGATTAAGGATTCACAGGGAGGCTTTTGGGCCTCCCATGGATTCACTTAATCAGCGCCAGATATTGCTGACAGATTGCCGCCGTATCAAATTCGGCAAAGGCATCCGCTGCTAACAACGGCGGGTGCTGATAAATGTCACACATTGCTGCTGCCAGCGATTCAGGGTTGAGATCCGCCAGGCCGCGCGCTAAATCACCCTGCAACAGCCACATCGGGCCACCCGGACAACGCGTACTGACGACGGGTGTGCCACACAATACGGCTTCGATCAGCACATTACCAAAACCCTCGCTATCCGAACTGACGATCAACATTGTCGCCCGGCTGATCCATGCATAAGGGTTTTGTGTAAAGCCCTGGAAAATAACACGATCGGCAATTCCTAGCGATTGTGACAGGGCTTCTAAAGCGGCTTTACGCTGTGCCGATCCCTGCCCCAATAACACCAACGGCAACTGAATATTGCTTAATGCGTAAGCCTTTAACAGTCGGTCATGCCGTTTAGTTTCGTGGAAGCGCCCGACATGCACCAGAAAACCAGACTCAGGCACTTCGGCGGGCTCTGCTGCCAACTGCCGAATCAGTGCAATATCGAACGGATTGCCAATTACCGCTTCGCCTGTGAGCTTCACAGCAAAGGCCTCTTTCAAATCCTCCAGCACGGCGGGTGAAACGCCGACCACGTTACGCCCCTGATAAACCTGCTGGA
Organism: Pantoea folii; assembly: GCF_056678875.1. NCBI lineage: Bacteria > Pseudomonadati > Pseudomonadota > Gammaproteobacteria > Enterobacterales > Erwiniaceae > Pantoea > Pantoea folii. Next base: position 61,084 of record NZ_JBWXON010000020.1, read on the forward strand.
TTTTACGCGCCTTTAACCAGCGTGATAATCCGGTGCGATGTCCAAGGTAGGAGGCTGAAAACACGCCATGCAGGCAGAACCAGGTTTTCTTCGCATCCAGCGCGCGACTTCGACGCACAATACGGTCGGTTTTGTGCAGATGAGATACCACAAGATCAAATTCACCTGCCGTTTTCTCCGCCTGTTGTACTGCTGCGTCCAGCAAACGGGCTCGACGACTCAGCTCAGTGAGTTTGCGCCAGGGTCGACGATTGGTGTCCAGAATGACCTGATAATCCACTCCCTGCGGCAAGGGGTATTCGCACACTTTTCGCAGGGAAAACAGTGATACACGGTGCCCCTGTGCCAGCATACCGGTGACCAGCGTCAGAACCACTTTTTCAGCGCCGCCGCCCGGCAATCCATCTATCACCATGAGTATGCGTTTTGACAAAATATTCTACCTGTCTGAATGAAATAACATGTGATTGCCTGCAGTCCTGGCCAGGATAGTAGCGCAGATCCTTCGTGCTTTTCGCCTGTTTCCTGCCCGGGCAAATAGTTTTGCGTCACTGAATGGCTCAGCGTAACATTGCGATTTTATTGGCTTCAGGCGGCGAACATGACCCGGCACGCGTTCCTTATTACCATTGACACTGAAGGCGACAACCTTTGGCGCAATCACCGTTCAATCACCACCGAAAATACCGGCTATCTGCCACGTTTTCAGGACCTGTGCGAGCGTTATGGTTTTAAACCCACCTGGCTGACCAACTATGAAATGGCGATGGATTCCGCTTTCGTGGAATTCGGTAAAGATGTCATCGCACGCAAACAAGGTGAGATTGGCATGCATCTGCATGCATGGAACAGTCCGCCAGAAGCTCCACTCACCGATGATGACTGGCGTTGGCAGCCTTTCCTGGTCGAATACCCGGATACCGTGCTGCGCGATAAAGTCGTTTATATGACTGATCTGTTGGAAGAAAAGTTCCAGACCAAAATGCTGAGCCATCGTGCGGGGCGCTGGGCATTTGATGAACGTTATGCCGCCATTCTCACCGAATTAGGCTATCAGGTGGATTGTTCCGTTACCCCGCGCGTGAACTGGTCCTACACACGCGGCGCGCCACAGGGTAAAGGCGGCACTAACTATACAGATTTTCCGTTCAAACCTTATTTCATCGATCCGCAGGATATCTCACGCAGCGGCAACTCTTCACTGCTCGAAATCCCTATGAGTATTCAATACAAATACTCGCCTTTGATGAATGCCTTCAAACAAAGTCTGTATCGACTTCGCGGCAAGCAAAAAAGCCCCGCCGTACATTGGCTGCGCCCGTCCGGCGGTAATCTTGCGGATATGCAACGTGTGGTCGAAATGTCGCTGGCAGAAGGCAATAATTACACGGAATTTATGCTGCACAGCTCTGAGTTCATGCCAGACGGCAGCCCAACGTTTAAAAACGAACGCGATATCGAACAATTATATGCGGATTTAGAGGCGCTCTTTAGTTGGTTAGCGCCCCGTTTTGTTGGTCAGACCCTGTCTGAATACCACGACAGTTTTAGGCTACAGCAGCCTGCACGTTAAGTTTTTCCCACGCCTGCCAGACCGTTTCCAGTGCGATATCAGTGCATTCACCGGAATCGGTCTGCATAATCTGGTACTCACCCGACCATGGATGCCACAACGTCGCATTGGTATCGCCAAAGAACACAACCTGCTTTTTATGCAGCCCGGCGGCAAGATGCATCTGCCCCCCATCGCTACACAAAATTTGTTCGCAGCTATCAAAACCTGCGATGACTTCGCGCACTGATGCGGTGGGATAGCGCGCTACGCGCGGTGAATTGACCAACTGCATCAACTCATCAGCACGTGCCGCATCGCCTTTGTCATGGGCATCCAACGTGCCTTGAGGCGACCAAAACACCAGCACGCGCGCCTGCTCATCTTCCAACAGCTTATTGATAAAAGCCGCATAACTGGCTATCGGCCAGCGACGCTTTGGGCTGCGGCTGCTGATGTGCACACCATATACCCTGCCTGGTGAGGCGAAGCTTTGTGCAACCCGCGCTTTCGCGGCTTCACGTTCTGCATCTGCGAGATAAAGATTCACGGAGGGCACTTCAGGCAGGCTGTCAGTCAACGCCGAGAGGTAAGAAAAGGTATGTTCGACCTGATGGCTGCCCTGAAAATCGCTTTTACGGAACGGATGATCCAGCTGAACATCGGGCAAAGCTGCACCAATAATATTGTGTGCGCCTGCCATTTTCGCCAACCGTAAGCTGTATTTGCACGGCACAGGATTGGCCAAAATCGTGGCATCAAAACGCGTTTTACGCAGTGCCAACATGATTTTTACGCGCTGCCAGTAAACACCGAGTGTGGTTTCGTTCTTACCGCGATGTTTGGCTTTTTTGTAGACATACAGACGGTCAACGTGAGGATTATGGCTCACCACATCCTGAGCAATCTTATTAACCAGTAGGGTGATTCTTGCGTCAGGAAAAGTGCGTTTCAAACCTTCCAGCAGTGGAGTGGTACACACCATATCGCCAATGTTATCGCGTCGGATAACAAGGATGTTTTTCATACTGATGCCCAGGGTAAAAAGGATTGATGCCAAACATTCCGGCCAGAACCGTTCCTAAAAGCGCAAAAATGCTAGCGAGCTAACTACTTTTGACCATTAATGTCCAAAAAGTTCTGAATTTCTTAGCAATAATTAACGTTAGAAAATCGTAAATAATTGATAAAACCATAAATAACAATGTCGCTTGATAATCCCGCACTTTCCATCATTACACCCATGTTCAACGCTGGCGCGATGTTCGAGACGTTTATGCAGTCTCTACTGGCGCAGTCGCTGACAGATCTCGAGATCATCATTGTCGATGATGGTTCCACCGATGGTTCAGGCGAACGGGCTGAGGCTTATGCGCATCAATATTCTCAGGTGCGGGTTGTTCACCAGGCTAATGGTGGCGTCTCACGGGCACGCAATGCCGGATTAGCCGTTGCAAAAGGCAAGTACGTCACATTCCCGGATGCAGACGACACCATGAGCCCAACCATGTATCAAACACTGGTTGAGATGGCCGAGCGAGACGATCTCGATGCCGCGCAGTGCAACGCGGAATGGTTTTTCAAAGCCAGCCAGACGACCAAACCGTTGATTCCCCTGGATCGCTTATCCAGCACCGATGTATTAAGCGGCCCAGAATGGCTGAACACCGCACTGCAAACCCATCGATATATGCATGTTGTATGGCTAGGTATTTATCGCCGTGAACTGATTGAACAAAACAATCTCACTTTCGAACCGGGATTGCATCATCAGGATATTCCCTGGACCACAGAGTTCATGTTCAACGCCAAACGCGTGCGCTACACCGATCAAATGCTCTACCGCTACTACCTGCACGATGCCTCCATTAGCAACCGCAAACGCACCGGTCAACGAAATGTCGAGTATCAACGCCATTACCTGAAAATCGCGCAGATGCTGGAAGAGATCAATGCACGCTATCGCGATAAAGTTAAAATCTATCCCGCATTCCATTATCAAATTACGCGTGAAGCGCTCAGCGTCTGCCATTCCATTCGCCGTGAACCGGAAGAGAGCGCACGGCAGGCGATGATTGCGGATCTGTTTGCCACGCAAACCCATAAACGGATGCTGCGTAATGCACGCGGCGCGCGGCAGTGGTATCAACTGCTGTTATGGCTGAGTCGCATTTATCGCTGGCGTAACAAATAAGCGTCGCGGCTGGCTTTCGCCCTATAGGGGTTTGCCCTACAATCAGCTCACTGAAATTTGAGATCATTTGAGTATGGCAAGCCCGATTCCAGTCCAATTTGCACCGAAAAACATTCTGCTGATCAAGCTACGCCATCACGGCGATATGCTGCTGACCACGCCCGTTATCAATGCGCTCCGCCAACGCTATCCCCAGGCCAACATCGACGTCCTGTTGTACAAAGAGACGCGGCCGATGCTGGAAGCGCACCCCGCGATTCGCCAGTTGCACATCATTGACCGCAACTGGAAAAAAGAGGGCGGCTGGCAGAAGTTCCGCCACGAGATGGCTCTACTTTCAGCTGTACGAGCCTGCCATTATGACGTGGTGATTAACCTCGCCGACCAGTGGCGTAGCGCGATTATCACGCGTTTTTCAGCCGCTCCGGTGCGTATTGGGTTTGCCTACGCCAAACGTGATCACGCCCTGTGGCGTTGGTGCCATAACTATCTGGTTTCGACAAAAACACATAATCAATTGCATACCGTCGAGCAGAATATGGCGGCGCTTGAGCCGCTAGGTATCAGCGCGGAAGGTGCAAAAGCCTCAATGCACTTTAGTGCGGCAGATAAACAGAAAGTGCAGGATGCATTGGCTCAGCAAAAGGTCAGCGGGCCGTTTATCGTGTTACAGCCGACATCGCGTTGGGTATTTAAATGCTGGGAAGATGAAAAGGTCGCGCAGCTGATTGATACGCTCGCGGCTGACGGCCATACCCTTGTTCTTACCGCTGCCCCAGACCAGAAAGAGCAAGCGATGATTGCCCACATTCAGTCGCTGTGCCACAGCCAGAATGTGGTTTCACTTGCTGGGCAGTTTTCATTGCCGCAACTGGCGGCATTGATTGATGCCGCACAACTGTTTATCGGTGTGGATTCTGCCCCCATGCACATGGCCGCCGCACTCGATACGCCCTGTCTTGCGCTGTTTGGCCCCACCAAACTGCAACACTGGCGTCCGTGGGGTGAAAACAATCGCGTGATCTGGGCCGGTGATTATGCACCGCTGCCTTCGCCAGACGACATCGATACCAAAACAGAACAGCGCTATCTCTCAGCCATTCCGGTGGATGATGTGGTGGCCGCCGCCAGGAGTTTTTTGCATGACTAAGTTACGCCTGGCGATTGTCCGGCAGAAATATCGTCCGGATGGCGGGGCCGAGCGTTTCATCTCGCGGGCGCTGGAAGCACTGGACAGCGAACAGCTCGATCTGAATATCATCACACGTAGCTGGCAGGGCACACCCAATCCGGCCTGGCATTTGCACATCTGCAATCCCGCCAAATTTGGACGCGTATCGCGCGAACGCGGTTTTGCCCGCGCGGCACGGGCATGCTGGGAACGTGAAAAGTTCGATATCGTGCAGAGCCACGAACGCATTGCGGGCTGCGATATTTTTCGCGCCGGTGATGGCGTCCATCGCGTGTGGCTGGAACAACGTGCGCGTATCGTCTCACCCTGGCAGCGTTTGAGCGCCAGCCTGAGTCCTTATCATCGCTATGTTTTGCAGGCTGAAGCAGAGATGTTCAATGCAGCATCTTTAAAAGCAGTAATCTGTAACTCTGAGATGGTGAAGCAAGATATTTTGCGTCATTTCACGCTAGATGCCAGCAAAATCCATGTCATTCACAACGCCATTGATAGCCAGCGTTTCCAGCCAGCAACAGAAGCTCAGCGCTACGCCATACGCCAGCAATTGACGCTGCCACAGGATGCCACGGTGATGATCTACGTGGGTTCAGGCTTTGAGCGCAAAGGCTTGAAAGCCGCCATTGAAGCACTCGCCCACAGCGATCGCTATCTGGTTGTGGTTGGCCAGGACAAACAACTTTCACGCTATCAGCAGCTGGCTAACCAGCTTAATTGCCTTGATCGCTTGCGCTTTGTTGGCGTGCAGCAGGATGTGGAGCCCTATTATCACGCCGCTGACGCCTTACTGTTGCCCACGCTTTATGATCCTTTTCCGAATGTGGTGCTTGAAGCGATGGCCTGCGGTTTGGCCGTGATTACCAGCACCGGCTGTGGCGGCGCAGAATTTATTCAAGCCGGCCAGGAAGGCTTCGTTTGTGATGCATTGGATATCAAGGCATTAAATGACGCCATTGTCGCCACACCTGCACTTTCGCAGAATTCTGTGATGGGTGAAGCCGCACGCCGCAGAATCGAACCTTTTGGTCCGCAGCGACTGGCGCAGTCCCTGACTTCACTCTATCAGCAGGTGCTGAAGACCAGCTGACGAAGTGGTATGAGCAGGCGGTCAGTTTCTGATAACATGCCGCCTTTCATGTGTTTTTTGACGCGAATCTGTCGTAACGATAACTATGACAACTCTATACACAGCCCTGCTCTATTTAATACAGCCACTGATCTGGCTGCGCCTGTGGCTGCGCGGTCGAAAAGCACCGGCCTATCGTAAACGCTGGGCGGAACGCTACGGCTACTGTGTGGGCAAAGTTGAACCGCACGGCATTGTGCTGCATTCGGTTTCTGTGGGTGAAACACTGGCCGCCGTGCCGCTGGTACGCGCATTGCGCCATCGCTATCCTACTCTGCCGATCACCGTGACTACCATGACGCCAACCGGTTCCGAACGCGCTCAGTCCGCGTTTGGTAAAGATGTGCATCATGTCTATCTGCCCTATGATTTGCCCGGTTCGATTAACCGTTTCCTTGATACCGTTGATCCTCGTCTGGTGATCATCATGGAGACCGAGTTGTGGCCGAACATCATCCGTATTCTGCATCAGCGCCAAATTCCGCTGGTCATTGCCAATGCCCGTCTGTCAGAGCGTTCGGCCAAAGGCTATAAAAAACTCGGTGGCTTTATGCGTGATTTGCTGCAGCGCATTACGCTGATAGCAGCGCAGAACAACGAGGATGCTGAGCGATTCCTCAGCCTCGGCCTTAAACGAACGCATCTCGCCGTCACCGGTAGCCTGAAATTTGATATATCTGTAACGCCGGAATTGGCGGCCCGTGCGGTCACCTTGCGCCGTCAATGGGCATCGCGCCGCCCGGTGTGGATCGCCACCAGCACGCACGAAGGCGAAGAGACCATCATCCTCGATGCGCATCGTCGTCTGCTGCAGCAGTTCCCTGATCTGTTGCTAATTCTGGTGCCACGCCATCCTGAACGTTTTAAAGATGCCTGTGAACTGACGCAAAAGCGCGGTTTCAGTTTCACTCTGCGCAGCAGCGGTGAAATTCCGTCTGGCGCAACGCAGGTTGTGATTGGCGACACCATGGGTGAATTAATGCTGCTGTACGGCATCGCCGATATCGCCTTTGTTGGTGGCAGTCTGGTAGAACGCGGCGGTCATAATCCGCTGGAACCGGCCGCCCATGCCATTCCGGTGCTTATGGGTCCGCATATCTGGAACTTCAAAGATATCTGCGCCAAATTGCAGCAGGCAGAAGGCCTGATCACCATCACCGACGTGGTTTCGCTGGAGAAACAGGTGGCCAACCTGCTGCAGGATGATGATTACCGCCGTTATTACGGTCGCCACGCTGTCGAAGTGCTGCATCAAAATCAGGGCGCATTGCAGCGTCTGCTACAGTTACTCGAACCACATTTGCCGCCACGAGCTCATTAACGCATGCCACAACGCCAACGTCTTTCCGTGGTGATGATCGCCAAAAACGAAGCTGAATTGCTGCCGGAGGCGCTGGCCTCAGTGAGCTGGGCAGATGAGATTGTACTGCTGGATTCAGGCAGCCAGGATAACACCGTAGCAGTGGCCCGCGCGCACGGCGCGCAGGTTCATCAGGCTGAAGGCTGGGCGGGCTTTGGCAAGCAGCGCCAGCGTGCACAAGCTCATGCAAGCGGCGATATGATTCTAATGCTGGATGCCGATGAACGTGTCACACCCGAGTTACGCCGCGCGATTGAAAACGTACTTGAGCAACCACCCTCCGCTACCGTTTATAGCCTGGGACGCAGCAATTTGTTTCTTGGCCGCTTTATGCGCCATAGTGGCTGGTATCCGGATCGCGTGATGCGCCTCTATCCTCGCGTACTCAATTACAATGACAATCTGGTGCACGAGTCGCTGGAAACCCTGGGCGCATCGGTGGTGACGTTACCAGGCGATCTCCAGCATCTCACCTGCCGCGATTTGATCGCTTTCCAACGCAAACAGATGAATTATGCCGAAGCCTGGGCGCAAGAACGTTTTCAGCGAGGCAAGCGTTGTGGCATCTTCTCGATTTTCAGCCACACGTTGGGCGCATTCTTTAAGACGTTGCTGCTGCGTGCCGGATTCCTCGACGGCAAGCAGGGCTGGATTCTGGCCGTCGTCAACGCGCAATACACCTTTAACAAATACTCAGCGCTCTGGGCGCTGCATCACACCTCAACACAAGGTCGCGTATGAGCACCAAAGCGATTTATCCCGGCACGTTTGATCCCATCACGTTGGGCCATGTGGATATTGTGACGCGCGCGGCGCAGATGTTTGATCGCATCGTGGTTGCTATTGCCGCCAGCCCCAGCAAAAAGCCGCTGTTTACACTCGATGAGCGCGTGGATTTGGCACGGCAGGCTACTCAGCACATCGCCAATGTTGAGGTGCTGGGCTTTAGCGATCTGATGGCGAACTTCGCCAAAGCGCAAAATGCCAATGTGCTGGTGCGGGGATTGCGTGCGGTGTCAGATTTCGAATATGAACTGCAACTGGCGCAGATGAATCGTCACCTGTTGCCTACGCTGGAAAGCGTGTTTCTGATGCCTTCCGAAGGGTTCTCGTTTGTATCATCGTCGCTGGTGAAGGAAGTGGCGCGTCATAAAGGTGATGTGCAGGCATTTCTGCCTGCCGTGGTGCATCAGGCACTGCTGGCCAAGCTGGCGCTGCCCTGATTAATGCTGACAGCATGGGCACCAAAAGGTGCTGCGCTGGCCATGTTTACCGCTGACGATCGGCGTACCGCAGGCTCGGCAGGGTTCGCCCGCCCGACCGTACACCTGCAATTCCTGGGCAAAGTAGCCAGGCTTTCCATCGGTTTGCAGGAAATCACGTAGCGTGGTACCGCCCTGCTCAATCGAACGCAGCAAGACGGCCTTGATTGTCGCCACCATCAACTCCGCTTCATCACGACTCAAACTCATCGCCGAACGATCGGGTAAGATCCCGGCGGTAAACAGTGATTCACTGGCATAAATGTTGCCCACGCCAACCACCACTTTGTTATCCATCAGCCACTGTTTAATGACCGTGCGTTTGCCGCGCGACTTCTCAAACAGATAAGCACCATCGAATTCGCTGCTGAGCGGCTCAGGACCGAGATGTGCCAGTACACTGCTGCCTTCCAGATCAGGGGTCCACAACCACGCACCAAAGCGGCGTGGATCGGTATAACGTAGCACCTTGCCGTTGCTCATCACCAAATCGACGTGATCGTGTTTTGCGGCGGGTTGCTCACCGGGAAGGACTCGAAGGCTGCCAGACATGCCGAGATGAATGATAATCCAGCCGTGTGGCAGTTCCAGCAGCAGGTATTTTGCGCGCCGTTGCACGCTCAACACTGGTTGGTCGCTCAGCGCATGAATTTCGTGCGAGACCGGCCAGCGCAGGCGTGAATTACGCACAATCGCATGCAAAATCGTTGCGCCCACCATATGTGGCTCAATACCACGTCGGCTGGTTTCTACCTCTGGTAATTCAGGCATGTCATCTCCTCAACAAATCGCAGAAACAAAAAACCCGGCCGAAGCCGGGTTTTTCGCAAGAACACCAAAATTACTTAATTTTGGCTTCTTTGTAGATCACGTGCTGACGTACAACCGGATCGAACTTTTTCAGTTCCAGTTTCTCTGGTTTAGTACGTTTGTTCTTCGTGGTGGTATAGAAGTGACCTGTACCAGCAGAGGAAACCAGCTTGATCTTCTCACGAATACCTTTAGCCATGATTCAATTCCTTAGTACTTAGTACTTCTCACCACGGGCGCGGATTTCGGTCAGAACCGTATCAATGCCCTTTTTATCAATAACACGCATACCTTTAGCAGATACACGCAGAGTAACGAAGCGCTTTTCGCTCTCAACCCAGAAACGGTGAGAGTGCAGGTTCGGCAGGAAACGGCGTTTCGTCGCGTTCATTGCGTGGGAACGGTTGTTACCCGTTACCGGACGCTTTCCAGTTACCTGGCAGACTCGTGACATTTCTATTCTCCAAAAATCAAATCAGCTCGAGCTTTAAAAACTAGGTTTTGGCCGCCTCGTCAGGCCTTAGCCCGCCCAAGCGAGTTCCATGTGAACCCGCTAAGCTGGCCCAAACGCCAAACCCGAGATTCTCAAAGGTGGCGTAGTATACGCCGCTCAGCCCAAGTGCTCAAGTCCCGAACAAATAAAGATCCCGATGGATCGCGCGAAAATGCATCATTTCTGCGCAATCGGATGGTTATTTTACAGCCAACCGCGCTCAGCGAAGGAGGTAAACTCGCCGTGACCGATCACCAAATGATCAAGTAAGCGAATATTCAGCAGCGCGCAAGCCTGCCCGACTTTACCGGTAATATCACGATCGGCGCGACTGGGCTCGGCTATGCCGGAAGGATGATTATGCGCCAAAATCACGGCGGCCGCGTTGAGTTTTAACGCTTCGCGCACAATTTCACGTGGATGCACTTCGACACTGGCAATACTGCCGGTAAACATCTTTTGCGCCTGCAAAACCCGATGCTGATTATCCAGGAATAGCGCCATAAAAACCTCTCGCTCCTGATGCGCCAGCACGCTTTGCAAGTAATGCCTTGTCACCTGTGGATTCTCCATCACATTTTCTCGCGCCAGCTGACTGGCGAAAAAACGTCGCCCCAGTTCAGCCACTGCATGTAGTTGGGTAATTTTGGCCGTGCCTACGCCTTTAATCACGCTCAGTTCTGTTTCATTTGCGGTCATGATGCGATATAGCGAGCCAAACTCGTTAAGCATTTGTCGCGCCAGCGCCATCACCGGAATACCGTGGCTGCCGGTGCGCAAAAAAATCGCTAACAGTTCTGCATCGCTCAATGATTCTGCGCCTGTGATGGCCAGTTTTTCTCGTGGGGCCAGTTCCGTCATGACATTCTCCTTCCTGGGGCAAGGCAATTGTGCGTATTTGTCAGGAGGCATACCAGCAAGCCGGTCGCGATTTCAGAGCCATCTCGCAAAGGGCGCAGGCCGTGAAAAGGCGGTCGCTGGATTTTGTGATAAAGTTGCCTGCATCTGCCGCATCACAGCGGCAATCCGTTTTGAGTTGAGGCAAAGAACATGACGGGATTAGCCGGAAAAAAAATTCTGCTCGGCGTCAGCGGCGGTATTGCTGCTTATAAAACACCCGAGTTGGTTCGTCGTCTGCGCGATCGTGGCGCAGAGGTGCGTGTCATGATGACTGATGCAGCGAAAGCCTTTATCACTCCGCTCAGCTTACAAGCCGTTTCCGGATATCCGGTGCTGGATGATTTACTCGACCCTGCCGCTGAAGCCGCTATGGGCCATATCGAGCTGGCGAAATGGGCTGATCTGATTGTACTGGCCCCCGCGACAGCCGATTTGATTGCACGCATCACGGCAGGGATGGCTAACGATTTGGTGACCACCGCCTGCCTCGCCAGCGCAGCACCTCTGGCGATCGTGCCGGCCATGAACCAACAGATGTACCGCGCGCCGATTACCCAGGAAAATCTTCAGCGTCTAAATCAGCGAGGCGTTCTGATTTGGGGGCCAGACAACGGCAGCCAGGCCTGCGGCGATGTGGGCCCCGGCCGCATGCTTGATCCGCTGGCAATTGTCGCTCATGCGCTGGAGTGGGCCGCGCCCGTCAACGATCTGCAACATCTCAACATTATGATCACCGCCGGCCCAACCCGTGAGGCGCTGGACCCGGTTCGTTACATTAGCAATCACAGCTCCGGTAAAATGGGATTCGCCATTGCCGCCGCCGCCGCAAAACGTGGCGCAACGGTGACACTGGTGGCGGGCCCGGTCACACTGCCTACGCCCGCTGGCGTCACACGCGTTGATGTGGGGAGTGCACTGGAAATGGAAGCGGCGGTGATGGCGCAAATCAGCCAACAACATATTTTCATTGCCAGCGCTGCCGTGGCAGACTACCGGGCGGCAAACATTGCCGCAGAGAAAATCAAAAAACAGGGTGGCGATGATAACGTCACGCTGCAGTTGGTGAAGAACCCGGATATTGTCGCAGGCGTAGCGGCATTACAGAAACATCGCCCTTATGTGGTGGGATTTGCTGCCGAAACCCAGAATGTGGAAGAATACGCGCGGCAAAAACGGGTGCGAAAAAATCTGGACCTGATCTGCGCGAACGATGTGGCGCAGGCAGGACAGGGATTCAATAGCGACACCAATGCTCTTCACCTTTTTTGGCAGGAAGGAGAGAAAGTCTTACCGCTCAGTGATAAGACGCTCCTTGGCCAACAATTAATAGACGAGATTGTCAGCCGTTATGATGAAAAAAATCGACGTTAAAATTCTGGATGCGCGCGTGGGTAACGAATTCCCACTGCCAACTTATGCCACCTCGGGTTCTGCGGGTCTCGATCTGCGCGCCTGCCTTGATGGTGCACTGGAGATCTCCCCAGGCATGACCACGCTGGTGCCAACTGGTCTGGCGATTCACATTGCTGACCCTGCGCTGGCCGCTGTGATTTTGCCCCGCTCAGGTCTGGGCCATAAGCATGGGATCGTGCTGGGCAACCTGGTGGGCTTAATCGACTCCGATTATCAGGGCCAACTGATGGTCTCCGTCTGGAACCGTGGTCAGGATAGCTTTACGCTGCAGCCTGGCGACCGTTTGGCACAACTGGTCTTTGTTCCGGTGGTACAAGCCGAATTCAACCTGGTGGAAGATTTTGACACCAGCGATCGCGGCGCCGGCGGTTTTGGCCACTCTGGTCGTCAGTAACACGCGACACTTTTCGCAAGCCATCTTTTTATCTCTCGTCGCTACGGGCCAAACTGCTTGTAGCTGACGAGGCAGTATTGCCTGTTTTTGGTGAATTTCAGGGGTCTTGAAGGTCATGGCAGAAAAAAAAGCCGCGAAACGGAATCGTCGCGAAGAGATTTTGCAGGCGCTAGCGCAAATGCTGGAGTCGGGCGATGGCAGTCAGCGAATCACCACCGCCAAGCTGGCAGCCAATGTAGGCGTTTCGGAAGCGGCACTCTACCGCCACTTCCCGAGCAAAACGCGTATGTTCGACAGCCTGATCGAGTTTATTGAAGACAGTCTGATTACCCGCATCAATCTAATCCTGAAAGACGAGAAAGAGACGCTCGCACGACTGCGTTTAATCGTGCAGCTGATTCTGGGATTTGGTGAGCGTAATCCGGGGCTGACGCGCATTTTGACCGGCCACGCACTGATGTTTGAACAGGATCGCCTGCAAGGGCGCATCAACCAGCTTTTCGAACGCATTGAGGTGCAGCTGCGTCAGGTGATGCGCGAGAAGAAAATGCGTGATGGTGAAGGCTTCCAGACTGATGAAACGCTGCTGGCGAGCCAGTTGCTGGCGTTCTGCGAAGGGTTGCTTTCCCGCTATGTGCGATCTGAATTCCGCTATCGTCCAACAGCTGATTTTGACAGCCGCTGGCCTCTGATTGCTGCACAGTTAGTGTAGCGATTCATCAGGCGCGCCCATGATTGGGCGCGCGATAAAACACCTTAGTCCATCATCCGGTCGCCAGCGATGGCGGCCGTGATAAAGCCGCGGTGTTAAATACCGTACTCTTTACGATACGCCCGCACTTTCGCCAGATGGTCTGCCATTTCCGGCTTCTCTTCCAGATAATCAATCAGTTCCGCGAGCGTAATGATCGCCGTGACTTTGCACTGATAGTCACGTTCCACTTCCTGAATGGCGGAGATATCACCACGGCCGCGCTCCTGGCGGTCCAGCGAAATCATGACGCCCGCCAATGTGGCATTGTGCGCGCTGATGATGTCCATCGATTCACGAATAGCGGTACCCGCGGTGATCACATCATCCACCAGCATCACTTTACCCTGCAGCGGGCTACCGACCAGCAAGCCGCCTTCACCGTGGTCTTTGGCTTCTTTACGATTGAAGCAGTAAGGCACATCGCGGTCGTGATGATCGGCCAGTGCGACGGCCGTGGTGGTGGCAATCGGAATCCCTTTGTAGGCCGGGCCAAACAGCAGATCAAAATCAACGCCGCCATCCACCAGCGCCTGCGCATAGAAACGTCCCAGCAGCGCTAAGTCACGGCCGGTATTGAATAAACCGGCATTAAAGAAGTATGGGCTTTTACGACCCGATTTCAGGGTGAACTCACCAAACTTCAGCACCCCTTTGTTCAGGGCGAATTCAATAAACTGACGCTGCCAGGCTTTCATTTCTCACTCCTCAAATAAAGAAAAGGCGACTCTATGGTCGCCTGTTATATCAATTTGTTAGCGCTGCTTTTTGCGCCTGAATCAACTGCTCAATGCCGCCTCGCGCCAGCGCCAGCAGCTGCAGTAATTCCTCATGGCTGAACGGCTCGCCTTCGGCGGTGCCCTGCACTTCAATCATGCGGCCATCTTCAGTCATGACGACGTTCATATCGGTTTCAGCCGCAGAATCTTCCACGTACTCCAGATCGCACAGCGCTTCACCGCCAACGATACCGACCGAAATCGCCGCCACCATGCCTTTCAACGGGCTGGCTTTTAACTTGCCCGCCGCAACCAGCGCATTCAACGCATCGGCTAACGCGACGCATGCACCGGTAATCGATGCAGTACGCGTGCCGCCGTCGGCCTGAATCACGTCGCAGTCCAGTGTGATGGTGAACTCGCCCAACGCATCCAAATCCACTGCGGCACGCAGCGAGCGAGCAATCAGACGTTGAATCTCCAGCGTACGGCCACCTTGCTTACCTTTGGCCGCTTCGCGCGCCATACGGCTGTGGGTGGAACGCGGCAACATGCCGTATTCCGCAGTGACCCAGCCCTGACCTTTGCCTTTGAGGAAACGTGGCACACCCTCTTCAACGGTGGCGGTGCACAGCACTTTGGTTTCACCGAACTCAACCAGCACGGATCCTTCTGCATGTTTGGTGTAGTGACGAGTGAGGGTGACGGGACGCACTTCAGATGCGTTACGGCCTGCTGGACGCATGGGTTCTCTCCGGCTTACTTAGGTTTGGCTGCGCATTATACGGACTTCGTGCGCGGCTGTCCTGCCTACATGCGGCACTTTTCCCGGATGAAATTTCGCCTCAGCTGTGGCTAAATGCGCCCTTTCCTCTCATAAAAAGACAAATGATGACAGCAATACTCCATTTCCTGCTGGCGCTGGTGGTGATCTTCGCCCTTGCGCTATTGGTCAGTCATGACCGCAAACTGATTCGCCCACGTTTTATTATTCAATTGCTGGTGGTTGAAGCGGCACTGGGTTGGTTCTTCCTGCATTCTGCGGGCGGCCAGTCTGTGGTGACCGCTGTCGGCGGCTTCTTCGAAACCTTATTGACCTTTGCTGCGCAAGGTACCGATTTTGTGTTCGGCAATATGGCGAAACAGGGACTGGCGTTTATTTTCCTCGGCGTGCTCTGTCCGATTGTGTTCATTTCCGCCCTGATCGGCATCTTGCAGCACTGGCGTATTCTGCCGTTGTTGATTCGTCTGGTCGGTACCCTGCTGTCGAAGGTGAACGGGATGGGCAAACTTGAATCATTCAATGCCGTGAGTACGCTGATTCTGGGTCAATCGGAGAACTTCATCGCCTATAAAGGTATCCTCGGCGATATCTCCGCACCGCGCATGTACTCCATGGCCGCAACTGCGATGTCGACGGTGTCGCTATCGATTGTCGGTGCTTACATGTCGATGATTGATGCGAAATATGTGGTTGCCGCGCTGCTGCTGAATATGTTCAGTACCTTCATTATCCTGTCGATCATCAATCCGACACGCCCGGAAAATGAAGAACGTATTGCGCTGGATAAGCTTCACGAAGACCAGAGCTTCTTTGAGATGCTGGGCGAATACATCCTGGCAGGTTTTAAAGTAGCGATGATTATTCTGGCGATGCTGATTGGATTTATCGCCCTGATCGCCGCCATTAACGCTCTGTTTGCCGCGGTATTTGGCTACAGCTTCCAGCAACTGCTTGGCTATGTCTTCTATCCGTTTGCGTGGTTGATTGGCATTCCTTCTGCCGATGCCCTGCAAGCGGCAAGCATCATGGCGACCAAACTGGTGGCCAATGAATTCGTGGCCATGATTGAGCTGAAGAAAGTCGCTGCGGAAATGTCACCGCGCGGTCTCGGCATTCTGTCCGTATTTTTAGTGTCGTTTGCTAACTTTGCCTCAATTGGCATCGTGGCGGGAGCGATTAAAGGATTGAATGAGCGCCAGGGCAATGTGGTATCGCGCTTTGGCTGGAAGCTGGTTTATGGTTCCACGCTAGTGAGCCTGCTGTCAGCCGCGTTTGCAGGATTGTTCATTTAATCACAGCGGAGCGGCCAGCTAGCCGCTCTTTACAGGGCCGAGCCCATCAAAGCGGCCCTGTTCTGCTTTAGAACGCGACACACACCAGCGAATCGACACGCATCACCGACTCCTGATCGAAGCGCTTTTTATAAATGTCGCGCAGCGCATTGATGCTGTCAGAACTTGCACGGTCCGGCTGATGTATCAGCATTAACGCTTTGCTGTTTTCACGCGCCAGCTTTCCACCCTCTCCCAGCCACTGACCTTTACCGTCATACACTGAAAGCCCATCTTTGAATCGTGGCGTGACATCATTATCAACAAATTGCTGCCATTCGCTGCTGCTGATGACGCCGCCTTTCGGCTTGTTCATCCCGAACCAAAGAGTGGTTTGCATCATGATGTCCCCTGAGCCGCACACAGCAACAGGAGCGGTATTCGGTGGGATCTGTTCAGGAGGTGCAGCGGTTGTCTGGCATCCGGCCAGAAAGAAGACGAACGCCAACGGCATCGCCAATTTATTCAGCATCATAGCCTCAGACTGTTTAGGTATCACACAGGACATCATAGGGTGTGAAAGGTGGATACGTCATCCTTTTCACCGAAAGTTGCGCGCGGCGTGAGCTCATTGCGCTTATGCCTATCATGGTTTGGCTGCCATCACTATAATGCGATGAACATTCCTGAAAATGAGTACAAGCTTATGATCCGCAGCATGACCGCTTACGCCCGCCGCGAAGCAAAAGGCCACTGGGGCAGCGCAGCCTGGGAAATCCGTTCGGTAAACCAACGCTATCTGGAAACCTACATCCGTCTGCCGGAACAATTTCGTAGCCTGGAGCCGGTGATTCGCGAGCGTATCCGTAATCGCCTGACGCGCGGTAAAATCGAGTGCAACCTGCGCTTTGATGCCGACCCCAGTGCACAAGGTGAGCTGCAACTGAATGAAGCCTTAGCGAAACAACTGGTGCGATCCGCCAACTGGGTGAAGATGCAGACCGACGAAGGCGCGATCAATCCGCTGGATATTCTGCGCTGGCCTGGCGTGATGTCAGCTCAGGAACAGGATCTGGATGCTATCAATACCGAACTGCTGACCGCACTCGACGGCGCACTGGATGACTTTATCATTGCTCGTGAAAGCGAAGGCACTGCGCTCAAGACCCTGATTGAGCAGCGTTTAGAAGGCGTGTCGCTGGAAGTCAGCAAAGTGCGTACGCAGATGCCGGAAGTGGTGAAGTGGCAGCGTGAACGTCTGATCAGCAAACTGGAAGAAGCGGAAGTACAGCTGGAAAATACGCGCCTTGAGCAAGAACTCGTCATGATGGCGCAGCGCATTGATGTGGCGGAAGAGCTGGATCGTCTGGATGCGCACGTCAAAGAGACCTACAACATCCTGAAGAAGAAAGAAGCGGTTGGCCGCCGTCTCGACTTTATGATGCAAGAGTTCAATCGTGAGTCGAACACGCTAGCCTCTAAGTCGATCAATGCCGATATCACGGCGTCAGCTATCGAGCTGAAGGTGTTGATTGAGCAGATGCGCGAGCAGATTCAGAACATCGAATAACACCTCATTCGGCTGGTGTTGAAAAAGCCCGGTGATCCGGGCTTTTTTGCCCGCTCAGCATGCCCAGCAAGTTTCGTTTATCTTCTAGACCAATTTGCAGACTTTGCAATGTAAAGATTGTGAAAGCTTTGATGATGATGCATGTCAATGGCTGACCAAACATGACTGTGAATCAACCTTATGGACTATCACAGTAAGAAATTATGCTGTTGTTTATCATCAATTATTTATTTTCATTCCATGAATCTTCCGTTGAAAATACGCTTCCTCAATGAAACCTCTCAATCCTAAAGATTGCAGAGATTACGTTTCTTTGAGGGCACTATTTGCTAATCTACTGGTCGTAATTAACACAGCCGTACCGCCAGGAATTCATGGACACCCTTCTTTGTGCGATACACCCACTCTTTCCCTGAAGGCGTTATGAAGAAAAACGGGCAGTTCAATTCTAAACTTTTGCATCCCCGCTACTGGTTTACCTGGTTTGGGCTGGGTGTGCTGTGGCTGCTGGTGCAGCTTCCCTATCCTATTTTAATTCGGCTTGGCGCCTCTGCCGGCAAGCTGTCGCGTCACTTTCTGAAGCGTCGTGAGCGCATTACCCGCCGCAATATTGAACTCTGCTTCCCGCATATCAATGAGGAAGATAAAGAGGTATTGATCGCCGGTAACTTTGAATCCCTTGGTATGGCGCTGGCAGAAACCGGTATTGCCTGGTTCTGGTCGGATGCGCGCGTCCGCCGTTATTTCCAGGTTGAAGGCCTGCACAACCTGCAAAATGCCCAGCAAAACCATCGCGGCGTGATGGCGATTGGTGTGCATTTCATGTCGCTTGAGCTGGGTGGCCGCATTACCGGACTGTGCCAGCCAATGATGGCGATGTATCGCCCTCACAATAATCAGGCAATGGAGTGGGCGCAGACAAAAGGTCGTATGCGATCGAATAAGGCGATGATTGATCGTCGCGATCTGCGCGGTATGGTGCAGGCATTGAAACAGGGCGAAGCCGTCTGGTTCGCGCCAGATCAGGATTACGGCCCGAAAGGCAGCGTGTTCGCTCCGCTGTTTGCTGTCGAAAAAGCGGCTACCACCAATGGCACCTTCGTATTATCGCGTCTGGCTAAACCGGCCATGCTAACGATAGTGCTGATCCGCAACAGCGATAAGAGCGGTTATCAGCTCATCATTCAACCGGAGTTGCAAAACTATCCGTATGAAGATGAAGCGGCTGCCGCGGCTTACATGAATAAAGTGATCGAGAAAGAGATCCTGCGCGCACCTGAGCAGTACTTATGGCTGCACCGCCGCTTTAAAACTCGCCCACCGGGTGAAGCGTCACTTTACGTCTAATCTGTTGATGCAGCAGGCCTTCGCCTGCTGCCCCTTCTGCACTGCTCACATTTACCAACCATTCTTAACGAAAAACAGGTTTGTCAAAAATTGCACAGACTCATGTAATGGTCTGCTCTCTTCTATTCTGACCAAAAACATGAACCTGCCATTTACCACTAAACCACGCGCGCTGCTGGCGCTTGCCGTGGCCAGCGCACTGCTGGCTGGTTGTGCCAATCCGCACGGCTTACATCCTCATAACTTACTGCTTGATGCCAACTCACTGCAAGCCAAAGCATCCCTTAGCGGCGCGCATTTCAGCGCAGCAAACTGGCCGAAAACCGAATGGTGGCAGGGATTTAACGATCCACAGCTGAATCGGCTCATTGCTGATGCCATGACTTCAAGCCCGGACCTGCAGGTGGTGAACGCGCAGGCAGACAAAGCCAATGCGCAGGTCATTGCCGCCGAGGCTGAACGCTATCCCGATGTGGATCTCAATGCCGGGATCACGCGTTCACGTGTGGCAAAAGTCGACGACCCGCTTCTGCAAGGGAAAAGCTACAGCACGCTGCGCACGGCCAATATCGGCATGAGCTACACCTTTGATCTGTGGGGCGGCAAGAAAGATACGGCTGAAGCCGCGCTGGGCCAGGCGCGTGCCAGTGAGTTAGATCGCCAGGCCAGCCAGTTGACGCTCGCCGTCAATGTGACGCGCGCCTGGAATAACCTCAACCTGGCCTGGTCGAACGCTGAACTGGCAAAGCAGAATGCCGATCGTTCCAGTGGCATCGCCAAAATTCAGCAGCAGTATGTCAGCGCCGGTTTGACGTCCGACTATCAATATAAGCAGGCGCTATCGCAGCAAAAAACCGCTGAAGCGACTCTGACCGAAGCCAGACAGAATGTCACCGATGCCGGCATTCAACTCTCCACGCTGATCGGCAAAGGGCCCGATTACTGGCACCAACTGAAACCGGCGAAAATGAGTGTCCCCATTGCCGCCACGCTGCCGGGTAATATTCCAGCGGAGCTATTGGGCCGTCGCCCGGATGTGGTGGCAGCACGCTGGCGCGTAGAAGCAGCATCAAAACAAATTGCCGCAACGAAAACCGAGTTCTATCCCAACATCAACCTGGTGGCGGAAGCCGGTACCCGTTCACTGCTCGGCGATGCATTTTTTGGTGCACCCAGCCGATTCTTTAACGTGGGTCCAAGTCTGTCTCTGCCGATCTTCGATGCCGGCAAGCGCCGCGCCGATTTAGCGGAAAGTGACGCTAACTATGATCTGGCTGTCGCGCAGTACAACAAGCTGCTGATTGGTTCCCTGGGGAATATCAGCGATACCATTACCCAACTGCAGTCGATTCAGGATCAGCTTGCGCAGCAGCAGAGCGCGAATCAACTCATTCATAGCGCATGGGATGATTTAAACCGTGAATACACTGCAGGATTGCGTCCGTACCTTGATGTGCTGACCATCCAGAACCAACTCATCGAGTCCGATCAGAAACTGGTGGCATTGCAGGCGCAGCAGATCAATCTGGCAGTGGTATTAATTGAAGACCTGGGGGGCGGATTCCAGAACACTGGCACTTCAGTGAAGGGATAAGCTGACGGCTGGCATTCTGCCGCACATTGATGAATGATAGTCCGCACCTGGAATACTCTGCGGACTATCATGATGGAACAGAATGCCAATGCCGGCTGGTTACGCCCTCTTATCGCTGACCGACTGACGCCTTACCTCGAAATTGATGCGACGCGCCTGCAACGCAATCTGCAACACATGCAGCAAAAAGCCGATGCCGCAGGTGTCACGCTGCGTCCACATATCAAAACGCATAAAAGTGTCTGGATTGCCGAACAGCAACGCCAGTTAGGTGCGCGTGGTATTACCGTGTCAAAACCCAGTGAGGGTGTTGCCTTTATCCTCGGTGGGGAGCGCGATTTGCTGCTGGCTTATCCCGTTGTTCACGCCGATACACTCACTGAATTACTGGCTGTCGCCGTGCAATATCAGGCGCGTGTCACCTGTATTGCCGACTGTACTCTCGGCGTCACGGCAATCGCTCAAGCGCATCGCCAGCAGCCCACGTGTGAATTGTCTATCGCCATCAAAGTCGATGTGGGGTTGCACCGCGTGGGAGTGGATCCGCACAGCGGTGAGGCCGTGGCATTGGCGCAGCAGATTAAAGCAGCGGGATTGCCTTTTGCCGGACTGGTTTCGCACGCCGGCCATGCTTACGGCGCGGGTCATGCCGAGGCTATCGCTGAAGTTGCACAGCAAGAAATCATGTTAATGAACCAGGTTCAGCAGCAATTGATCGCTGCAGGCTTTGCGCGTTGCCGCATTTCTGTTGGCTCCACGCCTACAGCCCTGGCCGCGCCCGTGGCTGAAGGCAGCGACGAAATTCGTCCTGGAAATTATGCGCTGCTGGATCTTACCGCCTGGCGCCTGGGGCTGTGCACGCCCGATGCACTGGCACTCAGCGTGGTAACGCGTGTAGTGGCGGTGAATCCGCATTTCGCGATTATTGATGCCGGCTCCAAGATGCTCAGCTCTGATAAGGGTCCGCACGGCACTAACGCCAGCGGTTTCGGTATCGCCGTTGATGAGCAGGGCAACCAATACGAAATTCTGAAACTTTCGGAAGAGCATGGCTTTCTGCAATACGGGGATCATGCTCCGGCGCTTGGGGCTCTGCTACGCATCTTCCCCAATCACAGCTGCGCGGTAGTGGCTCAATCTGACCGCTTCGTTTTACGCCATCAGGACGGTACAGCAGAGACGAAGGATATTCAGGGACGCGGCAAGTTTATCTGATAGCAGGATTTTTACTGGAAACCTCTGTTGCAGCACACTTCCACTATCCTGCCATTTGCAGCGGAATCCCCTTCAGTTAAGGTACTCTTTGCTGTAGGCAGTCTCATCATTCTGTAGGGTACGGCCTTAAGACCGCCATTTTACTGTGGCGGCCATCATTCATCTCCAGAAGCCACCCTTACGGATTCCCTGCCTTTCATTCGCCTAACGGAGGTTCCATGCTGCCATCTCAGACAGTCACGCTGACCATTCCCCGCAACTGGTTAGATTTATATGAAACCATCTGGAAACCTGAATGCTTTGCCAAATGGGCCAGTGGGCTAAGTGCCAGTACGCTCACGCAAGAGGGTAACTACTGGAAAGCCAAAGGACCTGAAGGTTCAGTGAAAATCCGCTTCACGCCACACAACCTCTTTGGCGTCATGGATCATTGGATCGATACCGGCAGCGGTAAGGAGATTTATATGCCGATGCGCGTGATTGCTAACGAAAAGGGAGCCGAAGTGGTGATGGTGGTTTATCGCCAACCCCTTATGTCTGATGAAAAATTTGCTCAGGACGTTGACTGGGTAAAACGCGACCTGGATCAACTTCTACACCTGTTAACTCATTAGAATCAATGCATTATAAAAATCGTACTGCTTTAACTTTCGCTGGAAGCAATCAATAAAAAAGTCATCTTTTTCTACGCAATAGCGTTTAACTGTTTAACGATAATACCTGTTGCTTTTCGTGCTAATCACCAGTCTGGCTAAAGTCTTCTCACCAGGAAAACTCCTGGTGAGAGCACGCCTCCTAAGTCTTAGCCCCTCTGATTTATCGGTGTTTTTTCTTACTTATTCAAATGGCTTGTTTAATCGCCGATCAAAATGTCTAACAGGACTTATTAATCGCTCATCCGTCCCCTTATCTATTCTGATGCAAAGTCTGAAACCATTTATTTCTGAAGTTCATTTATAGGAGTTTTCTTATGGTGTTAATTTAATTAAAACACGGTATAACTCATTCACACACAGCAATACCCGATAATAACAACAGCAGGGAAATAACATGGATCGCTCAACCTATCCTTTGTTGTCTGAAAAAGAATTTGTTGAGATTGCCAGTAGGATACTGGCCGGGGAATATAATAATTCAAAGGGATTTTATAATGATCTTGCGGATTTCCTCCGAACAGGAGGAGATACCGCTGAGACAATGAAATATTTACGCGCCAGGGGCATCTCTTTAAATTCAGAACATCATTTAATTGAATGCATCTTTACGTGGCAAACTCTGAAAGGCATTTCAGGGCTGCGTCAGGACACGTTGCATTGATGTGATCTGTACTCTGGGCAGGCGCCCGGGTGAACCCTTAATTGCATTGGTACATGTACCATAACGAGCAGAACATGGCGATAAGAGAAAAAAGTTTGGCCAGCGCCAAATGGTCAATTTTGTCATCCATAAAAATCGTCGGCATTGGTGTTTTACAACTTTCACTTCTGGCACAAATACTTCAGGCAAACGAGTTAGATTTACTCGCGATTGCCATTGTGATGTTATTGATTATTGATACGCTTGCCGACCGTGGGTTTGGTAATTCCGTCATCAGAAATATAAATCTTAATAACAGCGAACTTTCCATTCTCTACTGGGGAAATGTATTAAGTGGCATGGTGATATTCGCCGTGCTGTTTATTGGTAGTGATTTATATAGCCGAATAATGAACCAACCGGAAATGGCGATTATGCTGGAAATGATTTCGGTGATTTTCATCATTATTCCACAAGGGCAACATTATCGCGCCATATTACAGCGTGAGAAACAATTCTCGCGTATCGCCTTCACAGAAACCTCATCGGTGCTGGTTGGCCTGGGTGTCACACTGTTTACCGTATGGCTGACCCCTTCAGTGTTGTGCGCTATATGGGGCTACCTGGCCATGGTATCCATCAGAATGCTGGTCTACTGCTACTACGGTCGTTCCTGGTTCCAGCCAGAATACCGTTTTAGCCTGAAAAGTTTCGCTAACGTGCGAGCAAGAAACGGATAATAAAAACAAGTCTGTATGGTGGGCTCTGGGCATCTGAGAAGATGCGTTCGCGTGCTGGTCGCCAGCACGCTTTTTTCTTTTTTTGATACGTTTAACATCTCTTCTTCACCCGTCCTCTTACCCCTCAGACCTGCACGATCACACAGATCACATCACATTTTTTAATGCGAAAGCGTAACGCACTCCTGATTTATCAAGCGGGTTAAGCCTGTTAGCATGAGCGGCATCAAAACAGCTAATCCGATGACGTCTGCTTTAGAAATACTCAGTGGTCGATAGCTGAGGAAATCTTTAGGCTGACCGCCGATCTTATGGAGTGCTCTATGTTATTAACCGTTCTCTACATTATTGGCATCACCGCCGAAGCCATGACCGGTGCGCTGGCCGCTGGTCGCCGCAAAATGGATCTGTTTGGCGTCATCATCATTGCGTCCGTCACTGCAATCGGAGGCGGCTCGGTGCGTGACATCCTGCTCGGGCATTATCCGTTGAGTTGGGTTAAAAACCCGGAGTACATCATGATCGTGGCCGCCGCTGCGGTGGTGACCACTTTTGTTGCCCCTTTAATGAATCATCTGCGTAAAGTGTTTCTGGTACTGGATGCGCTTGGCCTGGTGGTGTTCTCCATTATTGGCGCGCAGGTCGCGCTGGATTCTGGTCATGCCTCGATCATTGCCGCTATTGCCGCCGTGATCACGGGGGTTTTTGGTGGCGTGCTGCGTGATATGTTCTGCAATCGCATCCCGCTGGTGTTCCAAAAAGAGCTCTATGCCGGTATCGCATTTGCCGCAGGTTGGATCTACATTCTGCTGCTCAAAACGCCGCTTCCCCATGAAGCCGTGGTGATCATTACGCTGCTGGCCGGCTTCATTGGCCGTTTATTAGCGCTGCGCTTCCGCCTTGGTCTGCCGATCTTCAACTATCCCCACCCCGAACATTAAAGGTGCAGCAGGAATTTCCTGCTGCTGTAAAAAGCGGATCAGTTGCTGTAATTCCTCATCCTGCAGCATGCTAACAATCCGCTCTGCCAGTGTGCGCCCGATGCCGGGTAGCTGCTGCCACTCATCTGCCGAGCGAGCCAGCAACGCTGTCCAGTCGTTATCCACTAAGGCCTGCAACGCGGTTCGGGGAAGCGGTAGACCTAATGCGCTCACCCAGCGCCGAAAGGGTTGCTGACGTGTCTGTTGGAAACGTTGCCAAATCTCTTGTGCCCGCGCAGAGGACATCCCGCTGTCCTGCGCGATCTCTTCTGGCGTTAACGTCAGCCAGGAAAAAAGATGAGTGATCGCGCCACTGTTCAGTAACCGCTGCCAGCTACTACGTTGCACGCCAGGGATGTTCAGCACCGATTTCTGACTGAGCCAGGTGAGGCGTGATAAGAACTGAAGCCGGCAATCCTGGTTGAAGTGCAAACAAGACAGCGGATTAAATTCGCCCTGCTGTGGTGTTAAAGGATAATCTCGCCCTCTCACCCGCCAAATGACTCGCTCTAAGCGAGGAATACCCTGACCGGCTAACGTGACTATCACTTGATCACCTGCGATGACATCCAGCTCCCGCCATCGCCGCAGCGATCCAAGATTCACTCTGCGCACGGTTTTATCATCCAGCTGAACGGGAGTGAGGTTCAGCACCACGGCAATTTTCCCCGTGCGCCCAACGTTGAAATCCACGGACAGCACTTCACTGCTGACTTCAACCGGCTGATATTTCCACGCGGCGGACCAATGCCCCTGACCAGGCTGCCAGTCCCGCCCGGCACCGACGGGTGATTGATGGATCACGACGCCATCGGTGACGAACGGCAAAGATGCACGGAACCAGCGATCGCGCCACACCTCCGCCTCCTCTTCGTTCTTGATTGGGCGGCTCCAGTCCTGCGCCAGACCGAATCCCCAGCGTGATAACTGCGCCAGTCGAGCGGGCATCTGGATTGGACCATCGGGCCATGCCCAGATAAAAATTCCGAGATCTGCCAACAGCGGGGATACTTCATGACGCATCATCGCACCCGCCACCTGCGCTCTGGCATTTCGCCCTCCGTCACGTGCTTGCTGATGATCGGTCATAAGCAGAAACAGCTCGCCTTGCAGCACCACCTCTTCACGATCGGTTTCAATGTGAGTAGGAATCGCCGGAATATGGCGGGCTTTGGTTATCCACTCTTCGCCACGCAAGCCATCGCCGCGACTCACCAGGGAAACCAATTGCCCGCGTCGATACACCAGCGTTACCGCCACGCCATCGACTTTCGGCTGTATCCACAGTGGCGATTTATCCTGCATCCAGTAAGCCACTGCCAACTTGTCACGCAGTTTCCGTACCCCTGTGTGTGCCACCGGGTGTCGGGTACTACCGTCCGTTGTGGGCTGCGCTTGATAAGCCCGTTGATCCGGCGCGAAGCAGCGCTGCCAATGCAGTAAGCGTTGCTGCAGGCTGTCATAGTCCCCATCGCTAACCAGACTCGTGCCCTTGCGATAGTAGGCATCATCCCAGTGCCGTAGCTGGCTATGTAATTGAACCATCTCTTGTTCGGCGCGCACCGGTGACCAGTTAGGGCACAGCGCTTCAGCCCCGCAAGCCGCGGTGAAAAACCAGCAACACAACCACCACCATCCTTTCATCGTTGCTCTCCTTTTTGTCTATTGGAGAGTGCGATGAGGGCAATGACCAGTGCTGAAGGTGGTAAAGAGCAAACGTATTCCCGGCTTTTTAAGCCGTTTGCAGCGGCTTACCGCGTTATCTGGCGCGGGTTCACAGAAAAAGAATTACCTTAGCCCAACGGCAAACGCTGCGTGGCACCGTTAAGCCGTGTATACTGTGCAGGAAATCGACTCCGCTCTTTACTCAATTCAAGATAACCATGGCTCAAGGCACGCTTTATATTGTTTCCGCCCCCAGTGGCGCGGGTAAATCCAGTCTGATTCAGGCTTTATTGAAGACACAGCCGCTATACGATACGCAGGTGTCTGTTTCCCATACCACTCGCGGCGTGCGTCCCGGTGAAGTTCATGGTGAACACTATTTCTTTGTCTCCAAGCCTGAATTTGAGACCATGATTGCCGCTGAAGACTTCCTCGAACATGCGGAAGTGTTTGGCAATTACTACGGTACCTCGCGCGCCGCGATTGAGCGCGTGCTGGCGACCGGTGTCGATGTATTTCTGGATATCGACTGGCAAGGTGCTCAGCAAATTCGCCAGAAAATGCCTGCCGCACGCAGCATTTTTGTGCTGCCGCCGTCGACTGAAGAGTTAGATCGTCGCCTGCGTGGCCGTGGTCAGGATAGCGAAGAGGTTATCGCCCGCCGTATGGCTCAGGCCGTGGCGGAAATGAGTCACTACGCTGAATACGATTATCTGATCGTGAATGATGATTTCGACCTGGCACTGACCGACCTGAAACACATTATTCGCGCAGAACGTCTGCGTATGAGTCGCCAAAAATCGCGACATGATGCTTTAATCAGCAAACTATTGGCAGTCTGAAGTCACTTTCAGTATTATGCCCAGTCATTTCTTCATCATCTGTGGAGTAGCACACCTATGGCACGCGTAACCGTTCAGGACGCAGTAGAGAAAATTGGTAACCGTTTTGACCTGGTGTTGGTCGCTGCACGTCGTGCACGTCAGATGCAGGTAGGCGGTAAAGATCCGCTGGTTCCGGAAGAGAACGATAAAGCCACCGTTATCGCCCTGCGCGAAATCGAAGAAGGCCTGATCACCACCCAGATTCTGGATGTGCGTGATCGTCAGGAGCAGCAAGAGCAGGAAGCCGCTGAGTTACAAGCCGTTACCGCTATCGCTGAAGGTCGTCGTTAACAGCACTTCGCAGGTCAACCTTGTATCTGTTTGAAAGCCTCAATCAACTGATTGAAAAATACTTGCCTGAGGAGCAAATCAAGCGCCTCAAGCAAGCTTATCTCGTCGCGCGTGATGCCCACGAGGGTCAGACACGCTCCAGCGGTGAACCTTACATCACCCATCCTGTTGCCGTTGCCTGCATTCTGGCCGAGATGAAACTCGACCATGAAACGCTGATGGCAGCGCTGCTGCATGACGTGATCGAAGATACACCCGCCACTTACCAGGATATGGAACAGCTGTTTGGCAAAAGCGTGGCCGAACTGGTGGAAGGCGTGTCGAAACTCGACAAGCTGAAGTTCCGCGACAAGAAAGAAGCCCAGGCTGAAAACTTCCGCAAAATGATCATGGCGATGGTGCAAGACATCCGCGTCATTCTGATCAAACTGGCTGACCGCACGCACAACATGCGTACGCTCGGTGCGTTACGACCGGACAAAAAACGTCGTATCGCGCTGGAAACGCTGGAGATTTACAGTCCTCTGGCGCACCGCCTCGGTATTCATCACCTGAAAACAGAGTTGGAAGAACTCGGCTTTGAAGCCCTCTATCCAAATCGTTTCCGCGTGATCAAAGAGGTGGTGAAAGCGGCACGCGGTAATCGTAAGGAGATGATTCAGAAGATCCTTTCTGAAATCGACGGGCGCTTACAGGAAGCAGGCATTCCCTGCCGTGTCAGTGGCCGCGAGAAGCATCTCTATTCGATCTACCGCAAAATGCACCTGAAAGAGCAGCGATTCCACTCGATCATGGATATTTATGCCTTTCGCGTTATCGTGAAAGACCTGGATACCTGTTATCGCGTGCTCGGTCAGATGCACAGCCTGTACAAACCGCGTCCTGGACGCGTCAAAGATTACATCGCTATTCCCAAGGCCAACGGCTATCAATCACTGCATACATCAATGATTGGCCCGCACGGCGTGCCCGTTGAAGTGCAAATCCGTACCGAAGATATGGATCAGATGGCGGAGATGGGGGTAGCGGCACACTGGGCTTATAAAGAGGCCGGTGAAAGCGGCACGACCGCACAGATTCGCGCTCAGCGCTGGCTGCAAAGCCTGCTGGAGCTGCAGCAAAGCGCCGGTAGCTCGTTTGAATTTATCGAGAGCGTCAAATCCGATCTCTTCCCGGATGAGATCTACGTCTTCACGCCGGAAGGACGCATCGTCGAACTGCCTGCTGGCGCCACGCCGGTAGACTTCGCTTACGCCGTGCACACCGATATTGGCCATGCCTGTGTCGGTGCACGTGTCGATCGCCAGCCTTATCCGCTGTCGCAATCGCTAACCAGCGGCCAAACCATTGAAATTATCACCGCGCCAGGTGCACGCCCGAATGCGGCGTGGCTTAACTTTGTGGTGAGTTCAAAAGCGCGCGCCAAGATTCGTCAGCTGCTGAAAAACCTCAAACGCGAAGACTCCGTTAACCTTGGCCGTCGCCTGTTGAGCCATGCGCTCGGCGGCAGCAAGAAGCTGGCAGAGATCCCGCCGGAAAATATTCAGCACGAGCTGGAGCGCATGAAGCTGACCAGCATTGACGATTTGCTGGCGGAGATCGGCCTCGGCAACGCCATGAGCGTGGTCGTGGCGAAAAACCTGCTGCAGTCGGGTGCTGAGCAGCCGCAAAGCAACAGCAAACGCAAAAAGCTGCCGATCAAAGGTGCTGATGGCGTATTGATTACCTTTGCCAAGTGCTGTCGTCCGATTCCTGGCGATCCTATTGTCGCGCACGTCAGCCCGGGTAAAGGTCTGGTGGTGCATCACGAATCCTGTCGTAACATCCGTGGCTATCAGAAAGAGCCCGAGAAGTTCATGCCGGTTGAGTGGGACAAGGTTATCGACCAGGAGTTTGTCGCGGAAATTAAGGTGGATATGTTCAACCATCAGGGCGCACTGGCGAACCTGACGGCGGCTATCAACACAGCGGGATCCAACATCCAAAGTCTTAACACGGAAGAGCGCGACGGCCGTGTTTACAGCGCCTTTATCCGCCTCACCGCGAACGACCGCGTCCATCTGGCCAATATTATGCGTAAAATCCGCGTAATGCCGGATGTGATTAAAGTTCACCGTAACCGTAATTAGTGCATGAACGCTCAACGTTTTGCTCGTATCCAGGAAATGCTGGCCATGCGCCAGCACGATCTCACCGTGTGCATGGAGCAGGTCCATAAGCCGCATAATGTCTCGGCGGTGATTCGTACTGCTGACGCGGTCGGCATCCATGAAGTGCACGCCGTCTGGCCTAGCGTGCGCATGCGCACCATGGTGTCTGCTTCAGCGGGCAGCAACAGTTGGGTGAAAGTGCAGACGCATCGTCATATCGCAGAAGCCGTGCGTCACTTGAAAGATCAGGGGATGCAGGTGCTGGCGACCAATCTGTCGGCCAATGCAGTGGATTTTCGCGAGATCGATTACACCAAACCGACCTGCATTCTTATGGGGCAGGAAAAAACCGGCATCACCGCTGAAGCGCTGGCGCTCGCCGATCAAGACATCATTGTGCCGATGGTGGGCATGGTGCAGTCGCTCAACGTGTCCGTCGCCTCCGCGCTGATTCTATATGAAGCGCAGCGTCAACGGCAGAACGCCGGCATGTACAAACGTCAGCACAGCCTGCTTGATGCCGATGAACAGCAGCGTTTGCTGTTTGAAGGCGGTTATCCGGTGCTTGCCCGCGTGGCGAAGCAAAAAGGTCTGCCTTATCCGCATATCAACGCCCAGGGCGAGGTGGAAGCCGATGCCGACTGGTGGGCCACCATGCAATCCACAGGTAAAAAATGAAAGGCCGTCTGCTGGATGCCATACCGCTCAGTACCCTGACCGGCGTCGGCGCCAGTCAGGCGGGAAAACTGGCTAAACTCAGCCTGTTCACTATTCAGGATTTGCTGCTGCATCTGCCGCTGCGCTACGAAGATCGCACCCAACTCTACAAGATTAATGACCTGCTACCGGGCGTCTGGTCCACGGTGGAAGGTGAAGTGCTACACAGTGAGATCACCTTTGGCCGCCGCCGCATGCTGGTGTGCCAGATCAGTGATGGCAGCGGCGTGCTGACCATGCGCTTCTTCAATTTCAATGCCGGGATGAAAAACAGTCTGGCGCCAGGCCGCCGCGTCACCGCTTATGGCGAAATCAAACGTGGTCAGCGCGGTGCTGAAATTATTCATCCCGAGTATCGCGTGCAGGGCGAACAGGGCGGCGTCGAGCTACAGGAAACCCTGACACCGGTCTATCCCACCACTGAAGGCATTCGTCAGGCCACGCTGCGCAATCTCACAGATCAAGCGCTGACGTTGCTGGAAAGCTGCCCGATTGCCGAGTTGCTGCCGTCAGAACTGAGCGGTGGCTTGATGAGTTTGCCGGATGCCCTGCGCACGCTGCATCGTCCGCCGCCCGATTTACGTCTGAGCGAGCTGGAAACCGGTCGTCATCCCGCACAAAAGCGCTTAATCCTTGAAGAGCTGCTGGCGCACAACCTCAGCATGCTGGCGGTTCGTGCCGGCGCTCAACGTCATCATGCGTTGCCGATGCCTGCTAAGCATAATCTGGTGAATCAATTGCTGGCCGCGCTGCCCTTCTCACCCACCGGCGCGCAAAAACGCGTGGTTGAGGAGATCGAGCGCGATTTAGCCAACGACTTCCCAATGATGCGTCTGGTGCAGGGCGATGTGGGATCGGGCAAAACGCTGGTCGCGGCGCTGGCGGCGCTGAATGTCATTGCGCATGGCAAACAGGTGGCGCTGATGGCGCCGACCGAGCTGCTGGCCGAGCAGCATGCCAACAATTTCCGCCAGTGGTTCGCGCCGCTAGGCATTGAAGTGGGTTGGCTGGCTGGCAAGCAAAAAGGCAAAGCACGTGAAGCCCAGCAGGAAGCGATTGCCAGCGGACAGGTAGCGATGGTGGTCGGCACGCATGCGCTGTTCCAGGAGCAGGTCAAATTCAACGGCATGGCGCTGGTGATCATTGATGAGCAACATCGCTTCGGCGTGCATCAACGTCTTGCGCTATGGGAAAAAGGTGAAGAGCAAGGTTTCCATCCGCATCAGCTGATTATGACAGCCACGCCGATTCCGCGTACCCTGGCGATGACCGCCTATGCCGATCTCGACACCTCCACCATCGACGAATTACCGCCTGGCCGCACACCGGTCACCACGGTGGCCATTCCTGACAGCCGTCGTGGCGATATTATCGAGCGGGTGAAAAACGCCTGCCTTGAAGGTCGCCAGGCTTACTGGGTCTGTACGCTGATTGAAGAGTCAGATGTACTGGAAGCACAAGCGGCGGAAGCCACCTGGGAAGAGTTGAAACTCGCGCTGCCTGGCTTGCAAGTTGGGCTGGTGCACGGCCGCATGAAACCGGCAGAAAAACAGGCGGTCATGGCGGCCTTCAAAGCCAACGAGATTCAGTTACTGGTCGCGACGACGGTGATTGAAGTCGGGGTAGACGTGCCCAACGCCAGCCTGATGATCATCGAAAACCCGGAACGTTTGGGCCTGGCTCAGCTGCATCAGCTGCGCGGCCGTGTGGGCCGTGGCGCAGTCGCCTCGCATTGCGTGCTGCTGTACAAAGCACCCCTCAGTAAAACCGCGCAGAAGCGTTTGCAGGTACTGCGCGACAGCAACGATGGCTTCGTCATCGCTCAGCACGACCTGGAAATTCGCGGTCCCGGTGAATTACTTGGTACGCGCCAGACCGGTAATGCGGAGTTTAAGGTTGCAGACTTACTGCGCGATCAGGGCATGATCCCGGAAGTGCAACGCGTGGCACGCCATATCCACCAGCACTATCCAGAACAGGCGCAGGGGTTGATTGAACGCTGGCTGCCAGAGACCGAGCGCTACAGCAACGCTTAAAAAAGGGCAAAAGACGGCGTGTTAAAGAGCCAACACGACACGATGCCCGCCCTTACTCACTACGATCGATCGCCATAAAATCACCGACAAATTTCTGCAACAGACGCGCCAGCTCGGTGCGCTCGCTATCCTGCCAGTTCTCAAACAGATGCTGATAAATCTGCGCCCGTGCGGCATCGATTTTATCCGTCATCGCTTTGCCAGTGGCGGTAATGACCGCTTCGTTTACGCGTTTGTCTTTGGCATTTTTCTGTCGTTGCGCTAACTCCAGCTCTTCCAGTTTCGCCACCTGACGGCTCACGGTGGTGTAATCGCGTCCGGCGCGCTCTGCCAGTTCCACCACGCCAATCGGTCCAAAGCGGCCAATCTGAATCAGCAGCGGAAATAGCGCACGATCGAGTTGAATATTGGACTCTTTTATTAGTAATTCATCACGTTGCGGGCGATTAAAAGTACCCACAATCATCAGCAGCGCATTATGCAGATCGTCGAACTCTGCACTATTATGTGTATTTTGCACACTTTTCATTGACGTTATCCCGAGGCAGAACTAATGTGTGCATATTACACATAGTTCCCGATTATCTGAAGGAGAAAGCATGAAAGCAGCTATCGTTTCTGCAGCGGGCGAACAGCCGGTTTACGCTGATTTCCCTGAACCGCAAGCCGATGAACAACATGTTATTGTCAGCGTTAAAGCGGCTGCCGTCAGTCAGCTGGCGAAAGCACGCGCTTCTGGCAAACACTACAGCGCCACCACGCATTACCCTTTTATCACCGGCATTGACGGCACCGGTACACTCAGCAACGGCGATCCGGTCTATTTTCTCGCCTTTGATGCGCCCTGGGGCAGCATGGCGGAAAGAACCCTGGTTCCAGCCACTGCCATTGTGCCTCTGCCCGCCTCACTCGATCCGGTGCTGGCAGCCGCCATCGCCAATCCGGGCATGTCCTCCTGGGCAGCATTGACGCGCCGGGCGCAGTTGCAGCCGGGTGAAACGGTGCTGATCAATGGCGCCACCGGCACTTCAGGTGGATTAGCGGTGCGCATTGCACGACACCTCGGCGCAGGCAAAATCATCGCCACTGGACGCAATCGTGAAGTGCTCGATCAACTGCGTGCCCAGGGCGCGGACATCACCCTGACGCTGGATGAGTTGCCCGGCGCGCTGCCCGCACTGATGAAAGAAGGTATCGATATCGTGCTGGATTACCTGTGGGGCCAGAGTGCACTTGATATCATGCAGGCGGCTGTCGCGGGTGGAGAGAAATCGGTGCGCTTCGTGCAAATCGGCTCGCTGAGTGACCAGGAGATCACTCTGCACAGCAAGCTGTTGCGCTCATCGGGTCTGACATTAATGGGCAGCGGTCTGGGTAGCGTATCCGATGCGGATCTGATCGCCTGCATCAGCGAAATGTTGAATGCCGCGGCGGAGAGTGATTTTTCGGTCGCTTTCCAGATGCGCCCGTTGAGTGAAGTGACTCAGGCATGGCAGGAAGATGATAGCCGCAGCCGTACCGTGTTTACGCTTTAAATCAATGCAAGTGAAAAGGGGCATTGCAAACGATTGCTTTCACACCGCAACCGTTTAAAATCGCCCCTTTGTTGTCATTGAGAACGCGCACCATGTCCGTCAATACCGCTGAATCTCATCAGTCAGCCCGTCCAAAGAGTGAACTGATTTACCGCCTCGAAGATCGTCCACCGTTGCCACAAACGCTGTTTGCTGCCTGTCAGCATCTGCTGGCGATGTTCGTTGCTGTGATTACCCCTGCACTGTTGATCTGCCAGGCGCTGGGCTTACCGGCTCAGGATACGCAGCACATTATCAGCATGTCGCTGTTTGCATCGGGTGTGGCTTCGATCCTGCAAATCAAAACCTGGGGACCGGTGGGTTCGGGTTTGCTCTCCATTCAGGGCACCAGCTTTAACTTTGTGACACCGCTGATTATGGGTGGCATGGCCCTGAAAAATGGCGGCGCCGATGTCCCGACCATGATGGCCGCGCTGTTCGGTACGTTGATGGTGGCGTCCTGTACCGAAATGGTGCTGTCACGCGTTCTGCATCTGGCGCGTCGTATTATCACGCCGCTAGTTTCCGGCATTGTGGTGATGATTATTGGCCTGTCACTGATTCAGGTCGGCCTGACCTCGATTGGCGGTGGCTTCGCGGCGATGAGCGATCACACTTTCGGCGCACCAAAGAACCTGCTGCTGGCTGGCGCGGTATTGGTGGTGATTATCCTGCTCAACCGTCAGCGCAATCCCTACCTGCGTGTGGCTTCACTGGTGATCGCGATGGCGGTCGGTTATGCGTTGGCATGGGCGCTGGATATGCTACCTGCCACCAGTGCGCCCACCGATCAACCGCTGGTGGCGGTACCGACACCGCTTTATTACGGTCTCGGTTTTGACTGGAACCTGCTAATTCCGTTGATGCTGGTGTTTATGGTGACCTCGCTGGAAACCATAGGCGATATCACTGCCACCTCGGATGTGTCAGAGCAACCGGTGAGCGGCCCACTGTATATGAAGCGCTTAAAAGGCGGCGTGCTGGCTAATGGCCTCAACTCATTTGTATCCGCATTGTTCAATACGTTTCCGAACTCCTGCTTTGGGCAGAACAACGGCGTGATCCAATTGACCGGCGTTGCCAGCCGTTATGTGGGCTTTGTCGTGGCGCTGATGCTGATTGTGCTCGGCCTGTTCCCGGCGGTGAGTGGTTTCGTGCAGCACATTCCTGAGCCAGTGCTGGGTGGTGCCACCATCGTGATGTTTGGCACGATTGCGGCATCGGGTGTACGCATCGTTTCGCGCGAGCCGCTGAACCGTCGCGCCATTATGATCATCGCACTGTCGCTGGCCGTTGGCCTGGGTGTTTCACAGCAACCACTGATTCTGCAATTCGCCCCGGACTGGCTGAAAACCCTGCTCTCCTCAGGCATTGCTGCCGGTGGTATCACCGCAATCGTGCTTAACCTCGTCTTTCCACAGGAAAAGTAACCCTTAAGGCAGGCTACGGCCTGCCTGTTATTTATCCGCTTTTACATCCAGGCTGTTGAGCTGTAACGGTAATTCAGGCATAACAACCTCTTACCGGATAAATATCGGGATGGATGGATGCGATGAAATTTTTAGGCAAGTTTTTCCTTACCTTACTGCTGCTGATTCTGCTGGGGCTGGTTGTCCTGTATGTCTTGCTGCAGACACAGTGGGGCGCAGGTTGGTTTAGCCGTTGGGTAAGTGATAAGACCGCCTGGCATCTTTCCCTCAGCAAGATAGAGCACAACTTCTCTTCTCCCTCGCACATCATGCTGGATGATTTCAGCTTTGGGCACGATGGTCAGCCAGCGGTGTTGGTGGCCAAGCGCGTCGATCTTGGACTGGCGCTGGTGCAATTCAGTGACTGGCTGCATTTTGATAGCATCGACGTGCGTGATGGCGAGATTAACCTCGCGAATCAGACGCCCGATACCACGCTGCCTATCCAGGCCAATCGCCTGCAACTGAACAACGTGCGCATTGATAGCCCGCACAGCATGCTGCCGATGATCGCTGAACGGGTTAATGGCGGAATTATCCCGTGGAAACCGACCCCGACGGATATGCTGGGCAGCGATGCACAGTTCCAGATGAGCGCAGGCAAGCTGACGCTGAATGGTGTTCCGGGCAACAATGTGCTGCTGCAGGGAAGTGTGAAGCAGCACCGCATGATATTCAGCAATATTGGGGCCGATCTCGCGCGTGGTTCGATGACCGGCAACGCCGAGCGCGACGCGCAGGGTAACTGGAAGATTGATCAGCTACGTCTTAACGATATCCGCCTGCAGACCCATCAAAATCTGAGTGATTTCCTCAATCCTCTGCGCAACGTGCCGTCAGTGAGCATCAATCGCCTGGATATGACTGATGCCCGACTGCAAGGGCCCGATTGGGCTGTCACCGACCTCGATTTAACCCTGAAGAACATCACGCTGCGAGGAGATGACTGGCAAAGCGATGATGGCTCACTGTCGATGAATGCCGGTAACTTTATTAATGGTGGCTTTGAGCTTAACGATCCGATTGTGAATGCCAACTTCTCGGCGCAGGGCATTGAGTTGGCCCAGTTCAGTTCACGGTGGGCCAATGGCGTGATCCGTGCCAGCGGCAACTGGACGCGCAGCGATAAACGCCTGACGCTGAATGATTTAGCCATTGCCGGGCTGGAATATACCTTACCGCAGAACTGGCGCGACCGCTGGCAGCAAGCATTGCCATCATGGCTGGATAGCGTGCTGGTGACACACGCTACGGCCAATCGTAATCTGGTGATCGACATCAACCCTGCTTTCCCATTCCAGATGACCGCGCTGGATGGTAACGCCGATAACCTGCTACTGGCACGCCAGCATCAGTGGGGAATCTGGGGCGGTAAAGCGAGCTTTAACGCGGCGGAAGCAACGTTTAATCGCACGGATCTGCGCCATCCCTCCATTGCCTTTAATGCTAACGATCAGCAGATTCAGGTGACGGAAATGAGCGCCTTCAACGGTAACGGTTTGCTGGAAGGGACGGCGAGTGTTGGCCAGGATGCACAGCGTCCATTGACGCTGAATCTCAAAGGTCAGGCGGTGCCCGCCAATGTGTTGCAGAACTGGGGCTGGCCTGCGTTGCCTCTTAGCGGCAACAGTAATCTTTTGCTACAGGTGAAAGGTTCATTGAGTGCTGCCGAGCCATTGCGCCAAAGTGTTGAGGGTAATGTGTCCGTGACCACCGATACACAATCGGTGCAGCAGACGATGCATGCGGGTCAGGTTAAATAGATTTTCAGCAAACGGTAGCGATGCGAGGAATGCCGCGTATCAGTAGCGACACCCTGTCGCTCACCGATGCGCCATTCTTCGCGCTGCTACCGATTGAGGTTGAAGATGGCTACAACGTAATCTGCACGCATTAATTAATGCGTGCACCCGAGCCCCCCTCTTCTAATGCACCCTCTGCATCGGCTGGCAGTACGATATATACCCCTTCAAACACCGCTCCCAGCTCATCATCACCAAACAGTTCCACCTCCATCTGCACGCGTGCTTTACGACCACGCGCCAGACGGTCAAGGTCGCCACTCAGTGATCCCAGGTCGGCAATCGCACCCGGACGCCCACTAATGGGCTTACTGTAACGAATATGAGCATCGGCAAGGATGATAGTGCCGCCGAGATGCCGCTCGCGCAGTAACAGCCAAATCAGCCCCCAGCCCGTCAGCGTGGCCAGTGAGAACAGGCTGCCAGCGAATAACGTGTGGTGCGGGTTCTGGTTACCGGTTTCTGGCATGGTAGTAACGAACTTCTGCCCGGTATATTGCAGAATGCGCACGCCCATTTTCTCACTGAGCGGAATATGCTCGTACCAGGCCTGCTGCAACTGACCACACCAGTCAGCGCGGTGCAGAATGTCATCCAGTGTCACCACCGGTTTGATCATCAGGAAATGGCGCACCGGCGTGGTTTGTGGCGCGGTGATTTCCCCCTGATTGACATAGCCCAGCTTGGCGAAGAACTCCACGGCATCTTCACGTGCGCTACAGGTGACGCGTTTCGCTCCTTCCTGACGCGCGACGGATTCCAGCGTCATCGCCACCAGCGTCCCTAATCCTTTGCCCTGCACCGAAGGGTGTACTGCCAGGAAGCGGATGGCCGCTTCGTTTTCCGCATTGATATAGAGACGGCCAACCGCAACAGGAGCGCCCTGCTCATCGACCACCATCTGATGATGCGCCAGTGCATCCCAGGCATCACGCTCAGAACCCTGCGGCTGACGCAGTGGCTTACGTAACATTTCCCAGCGGAACTGATAATAGGTATCCAGTTCTTCCGCCGTTTGCGGCACACGAAGATGATACATAAAGTGATTCTCTCGTTCGGAGCTTGCGTGGCTGATCCCTGGCCGCTCGGCTGAAAACCTCACACCTGCAACCAGAAGGTCACTGGGCCATCATTCACCAGCGAAACCTGCATGTTGGCAGCAAAACGACCGTTCGCCGTGGACACACCCTGTGCCCGGCAACAATCGCTGAAATAGTGATAGAGACGCTCGGCTTCCGCCGGTTCGGCACCACCCGAGAATGAGGGACGCATGCCTTTGTTGGTGTCGGCGGCAAGTGTGAATTGCGAAACCACCAGCACGCTGCCACCGGCCTGCTGTACGTTCAGGTTCATTTTGTCGTTCTCATCACCGAAGATGCGATAACCCAGCACACGTTCAGACAACCGCTGGGCCTTTTGTTCGTCATCGCCCTTTTCCACCCCTAACAACACCAGCAAACCGGCGTCAATCTCACCCACCGTCGCGTCATCCACCACGACGCTGGCGCGACTGACGCGCTGAATCAAAGCAATCATGTTTCCTCTCGTTCTTTTTCGCGTTCCTGCTGTTTTAGCTGGCGATAGTCATCCAGGGTGACGGTGATTTCCGCGCCTAACAACACAATACACCAGGTCCAGTAAACCCATAAAAACAGAATCGGGATGACTGCCAGTACGCCGTAAATTAATTGATACGAAGGGAACATCGTAACATAGAGCGCAAACCCTTTTTTGCCCAGCTCAAACAGCAGCCCGGCGACAATCGCGCCGACCAGTGCATCACGCGTTGGCACACGGCGCGTTGGGACGATGCTGTAGAGCAACCAGAACGCGAGGATGGCGAGTACCAGAGGAAAGATGCGTAATACCTGATCGATAAGGCTGGTCACGCCAGTGACGTTGACCCAGCGCAGCGATAACAAGTAAGAGCTGATGGCCAGACTGGCACCAGCCAGTATCGGGCCCAGCGTCAGGATCATCCAATAGACGGCAAAGGAGTAAACCATTGGTCGTGGTTTAGTACTGCGCCAGATCGCGTTGAGTGCGCTGTCTACCGAGTGCATTAGCAACAGCGCAGTCACGATCAATCCGACAATCCCCACCGCTGTCATTTTATTGACGTTGGCCACAAACTGGTCGAGATAGCGCTGGATAACGTCACCGGCTGCCGGCATAAAGTTGCTGAAGATGAAATGCTTAAGCTGGACGCTGATCTCCGAAAACATCGGGAAAGCGGCAAAAAGCGCAAACACCACGGCGATCAGCGGCACCAAAGCCAGCAATGAGACGTAGGCCAGATTCCCGGCCTGCGTCGTCATGTTGTCTTCATCAACACGGCGCCAGAGCAGTTTGACCCACAGGAAAAACGCGTGCGCCGAATGGCGCAAGTGGTTACGTGTTACCACTCAGCGACGGCTCGCAAACCAGTCCGGCACGGTTTTCGCGTCTTCCACCAGCACGCTCTCGATCCCTAAAGCGCGCGCAGCATCAATGTTGGCGCGATTATCATCAAAGAACACCGCTTGATCGGCGGTATAGCCTTCGTGCTCAAGCACATATTGATAGATGCGCGCTTCTGGCTTACGCATGCCTATGTCTTGCGACATATAGACGTGATCGGCGGCCTGTTGCACTTCCGGATACTGCGTTGGCCAGAACTCAAAGTGCAACTGATTGGTGTTAGACAGGATTACCACGCGCTCACCCTTAGCGCGCAGAGTGTTCATGATCGCCAGCGTTTCCGGACGCACCCCGACAAACACCGCCTGCCAGCCCGCGGTGAATTGCGGATAGCTCAAGGCGATATCCAGTTGATCACAGATACGCGCCGCAAACTCGGGATCGCTGATCTCACCACGTTCGTGTTTCTCGAACGCTTCATCCATCTGGAAGCGACTTTGTAAGGTCGCCAGCGGCACACGTCCCAGGTCACTCCAGACGCCGAGCACACGATTAAAATCGATATCAACAATCACATTGCCTAAATCAAAGATGTACAGCATGACGCCTCTCCTTCTATTCCCTGGATCATTCACTTTAGCGGCAAAAAGCATGACTGAACAGGTACGATGAGGGGGAAATAAGCGTTCTGGAATCGGGGACAACTTTCACAAAGCGAGCGTTGCAGCGGGTTGCAGGCACAAAAAAGCCCCGCGATGCGGGGCTTAAATATCAGACTGTTTCGCTTACTCTTTACCGCCGCGAGACGCACGCTTACGGTCGTTCTCGGTCAGGTGACGTTTACGAATACGGACTGACTGCGGAGTCACTTCTACCAGTTCGTCATCATCGATGAACTCGATAGCCTGCTCCAGCGTCATTTTCTGCGGTGGAACCAGAGTGGTCGCTTCATCAGTACCTGACGCACGCATGTTGGTCAGTTTCTTACCGGTCAGGCAGTTAACTGTCAGGTCGTTAGAACGGCTGTGAATACCGATGATCTGGCCTTCATAAACCTCAGCACCGTGACCCAGGAACAGCTTACCGCGATCCTGCAGGCTGAACAGTGCGAATGCGACTGCTTTACCCTGGCCGTTAGAGATCAGTACACCGTTCTGACGCTGGCCCACTTCGCCTGGACGCACATCGTCGTAGTGGCTGAAGGTGGAGTACAGCAGGCCAGTGCCTGAAGTCATCGTCATGAATTCGTTACGGAAGCCGATCAGGCCGCGGCTTGGGATCATGTAGTCGAGACGTACACGGCCTTTGCCATCTGGATCCATATTTTTCAGATCGCCTTTACGCTCACCCATCGCCTGCATCACAGAACCCTGGTGGGTTTCTTCGATGTCGAGGGTCACGTTTTCGAATGGCTCTTGTTTACGGCCTTCGAATTCGCGGAAGATAACTTTCGGACGGGATACCGCCAGTTCGAAACCTTCACGACGCATGTTCTCGATCAGAACAGACAAGTGCAGCTCACCACGACCAGACACACGGAATGCGTCTGAATCTTCGGTTTCTTCAACACGCAGTGCCACGTTGTGCACCAGCTCTTTATTCAGACGCTCCAGAATCTGGCGCGAAGTCACA
Source organism: Pantoea folii (assembly GCF_056678875.1). Classification (NCBI taxonomy): domain Bacteria; kingdom Pseudomonadati; phylum Pseudomonadota; class Gammaproteobacteria; order Enterobacterales; family Erwiniaceae; genus Pantoea; species Pantoea folii. The sequence continues at coordinate 102,664 of NZ_JBWXON010000020.1, forward strand.
TACTTACCTTCTTTACCGCAGAAAGGTGAAGTGTTGACGTTAAAGAACATGGTTACGGTTGGCTCATCAACGCTCAGGGCTGGCAGCGCTTCAACCTTCTGCGTGTCGCAGATGGTGTCAGAGATGTTCAGCTCGCCCAGACCGGTGACAGCGATGATATCGCCTGCTTCAGCCTCGGCGCTCTCGATACGTTCCAGACCCAGATGGCCCAGTACTTTACCGACTTTACCGTTACGGGTTTTGCCTTCGCTATCAATGATAGTGACTTGCTGGTTCGGCTTGATTTTACCGCGCTTGATGCGGCCAATGCCGATAACGCCCAGGTAGTTGTTGTAGTCGAGCTGCGAGATCTGCATCTGCAGTGGGGCTTCAACTTCAACCTGTGGTGGAGAAACACGATCCACAATCGCCTGATACAGCGGGGTCATGTCGTCTGCCATGTCGTTGTGATCCAGACCGGCGATACCATTCAGCGCTGACGCATAAATGATAGGGAAGTCCAGCTGCTCGTCAGTCGCGTCGAGGTTAACGAACAGGTCAAACACCTGATCAACAACCCAATCAGGACGCGCGCCCGGACGGTCAACTTTGTTGATGACTACAATCGGCTTCAAACCATGAGCAAAGGCTTTTTTGGTTACGAAGCGGGTTTGCGGCATAGGGCCATCCATCGCATCTACAACCAGCAGCACCGAGTCCACCATGGACATAACACGTTCCACTTCACCACCGAAGTCGGCGTGTCCTGGGGTATCAACGATGTTGATACGGTAGTCGTTCCATTTGATGGCGGTGTTTTTTGCGAGGATGGTAATCCCACGCTCTTTCTCCAAATCGTTGGAGTCCATTACGCGCTCAGTCGCTTCGGTACGAGCATCAAAAGTACCGGACTGTTGTAGCAGCTTGTCAACCAGGGTGGTCTTACCATGGTCAACGTGCGCGATGATGGCGATGTTACGCAAATTTTCGATCACAGCTTTGCCTCAGGCATTATAGAAATAACGCGGTATTGTACACGGATTAAGCGAAAGACTGAACATGATCACAGTATTCCCTTAAAGTTTCTCTTAGTGCTGTTTTTTAGCACCAATTACGGTGCATTAATCTGCACTGCGATGGTGTTTTGCACCTTTTTGGGGCGATATTTGATCTATGGAGCACCAAATTAGTGCACCTCATCCATACTGGTGCAGTGACCGACTCACGAAAGAGCGCGTCACAGCGCCATTTTTACCATTGTAATAAAGTTGGCACAGAATTCGCTTTATATCTTTCAAGCGAAAACGACAGTTATACAACGGTTGAAAAGAGCTTGCCGAGATCTTGGTTAGGGGTGGTCAGTAAGCGTGACACATTCCAGGCAACGAAGTTCTCTCACCATGACGATTATGACCATTTCCAGGAGAGTTTAAGTATGTCCGCTGAACACGTCCTCTCGATGATGAACGAGCACGAAGTTAAGTTTGTTGACCTGCGTTTTACCGATACCAAAGGTAAAGAACAGCACGTTACTATCCCTGCTCACCAGGTTAACGCTGACTTCTTCGAAGAAGGCAAAATGTTCGATGGCTCATCCATCGGTGGCTGGAAAGGCATTAACGAATCAGACATGGTGCTGATGCCGGATGCGACCACTGCAGTTATGGATCCTTTCTTCGAAGATCCAACGCTGATCATCCGTTGTGACATCCTCGAGCCAGGCACGCTGCAGGGCTACGACCGTGACCCACGCTCCATTGCTAAACGTGCAGAAGAGTTCCTGCGTTCTTCTGGCATCGCGGATACCGTGCTGTTTGGACCAGAGCCAGAGTTCTTCCTGTTCGATGACATCCGTTTCGGTTCTTCTACTTCAGGTTCACACGTTGCTATCGATGATATCGAAGCGGCATGGAACACCGGTAAAGAATACGAAGGCGGTAACAAAGGTCACCGTCCAGGTCTGAAAGGCGGTTACTTCCCGGTTCCACCAGTCGATTCAGCTCAGGACATCCGTTCTGCTATGTGTCTGACCATGGAGCAGATGGGCCTGGTGGTTGAAGCTCACCACCACGAAGTTGCTACTGCTGGTCAGAACGAAGTGGCTACCCGCTTCAACACCATGACCAAAAAAGCTGACGAAATTCAGATCTACAAATACGTGGTGCACAACGTTGCTCACGCGTACGGCAAAACTGCAACCTTCATGCCTAAGCCAATGTTCGGCGATAACGGTTCTGGTATGCACTGCCACATGTCCCTGTCAAAAGGCGGCGTGAACCTGTTCTCTGGCGACAAGTACGGCGGCCTGTCTGAAACTGCTCTGTTCTACATCGGCGGTATCATCAAGCACGCTAAAGCGATCAACGCCCTGGCTAACCCAACCACCAACTCTTACAAGCGTCTGGTCCCGGGTTACGAAGCACCTGTTATGCTGGCTTACTCAGCACGTAACCGTTCAGCTTCAATCCGTATCCCAGTGGTTGCGAGCCCGAAAGCACGTCGTATCGAAGCACGCTTCCCGGATCCAGCGGCTAACCCATACCTGGCCTTCACCGCGCTGCTGATGGCGGGTCTTGATGGTGTTATCAACAAGATCCACCCTGGCGATGCGATGGACAAAAACCTGTATGACCTGCCACCGGAAGAAGAAGCTGAGATTCCAAAAGTTGCAGGTTCTCTGGAAGAAGCACTGAACGCACTGAACGAAGACCGCGAGTTCCTGACCCGTGGCGGCGTGTTCACTGATGACGCTATCGACGCGTATATCGAACTGCGTAAGCCAGAAGTTGACCGCGTGCGCATGACTCCGCACCCAGTTGAGTTCGAACTGTACTACAGCGTTTAATTTAAAAAATTTCAGCGCATTTCACGCCGCTGATTGGCGGCGTAAATAACCTGAACGTTTTTTTGTTGCCGTGGAAACTTTAGCCCATCTCCGGATGGGCTTTTTTCACCGCGAATTCATCGTTCGAATGATAGTTTTCAGTCCCAAAAGGCTATAATGCACTAAATTAGTGCAGAGGAACGCTGTATGGCAACTGGCACATTGCCCGACGCGGGGCAGATTCTTAACTCTCTAATCAACAGTATTTTGCTGGTCGATAACGATCTGGTTATCCATTATGCCAACCCGGCAGCGCAGCAATTACTGGCACAAAGCTCACGCAAATTGTTCGGCACGCCATTACCGGAATTAACCGGCTATTTTTCGCTGAATATTGAGGTGATGAGCGAGAGTCTTGGAGCAGGCCAGGGCTTTACCGACAGCGAAGTGACGTTAGTGGTCGATGGCCGCGCGCACATTATGTCGCTGACCGCACAGCGTCTACCCGATGGTCTTATCCTGCTTGAAATGGCGCCGATGGATAATCAACGCCGTCTCAGCCAGGAACAGCTGCAACATGCTCAGCAGGTCGCTGCACGTGATTTAGTGCGCGGACTGGCGCATGAAATTAAAAACCCGCTCGGAGGTTTACGCGGCGCCGCGCAGTTATTAACGCGTGCTCTGCCCGATCCTTCGCTGCATGAATATACCCGGATTATTATCGAACAGGCGGACCGCCTGCGTAATCTGGTTGATCGTTTACTGGGGCCCCAACAGCCCGGTATGCACGTCACACAAAGCATTCATCAGGTGGCGGAGCGCGTGGTGAATCTGGTCTCGATGGAGCTGCCGGACAATGTCTCGCTGGTGCGTGATTACGACCCGAGCCTGCCCGAGCTGCCACACGATCCCGATCAGATTGAGCAGGTGCTACTCAACGTAGTGCGTAATGCGTTGCAGGCGCTGGGTGACGAAGGTGGCACTATCGTGATCCGCACCCGTACCGCGTTCCAGCTCACGCTGCACGGCACCCGTTATCGCCTGGTGGCACGTATTGATATCGAAGATGATGGCCCTGGGATTCCTGCTCATCTACAGGACACGCTGTTCTATCCGATGGTGAGTGGTCGTGAAGGAGGCACCGGTTTAGGTCTCTCCATCGCCCGCAGCCTGATCGATCAGCATTCAGGAAAAATAGAATTTAACAGTTGGCCAGGACATACCGAATTCTCGGTTTACCTGCCTATTCGCCAGTGAGGTTTCTATGCAACGAGGGATAGTCTGGATCGTCGATGACGATAGCTCCATCCGCTGGGTGCTTGAACGTGCGCTCACTGGAGCCGGTTTGAGCTGCGCGACATTTGACAGCGGCAATGAGGTGCTGGATGCACTCTCAAGTAAAACCCCAGATGTATTGTTATCGGATATTCGCATGCCGGGCATGGATGGACTGGCGCTGCTGAAACAAATTAAACAGCGTCACCCAATGCTACCGGTCATCATAATGACCGCGCATTCGGATCTTGATGCCGCCGTCAGCGCTTATCAACAAGGCGCGTTCGATTACCTGCCCAAGCCGTTTGATATTGATGAAGCGGTCGCGCTGGTTGAACGTGCGATCAGCCATTATCAGGAGCAGCAGCAGCCGCGTAATCAACCGGTGAGCGGCCCGACAACCGACATCATTGGCGAAGCGCCGGCGATGCAGGATGTGTTTCGCATCATCGGCCGTTTGTCGCGATCTTCCATCAGCGTGCTGATTAATGGTGAATCGGGTACCGGTAAAGAGTTAGTGGCGCATGCTCTGCATCGTCACAGCCCGCGTGCCAAATCACCGTTTATCGCGCTGAATATGGCGGCAATCCCGAAAGACCTGATCGAATCCGAATTGTTCGGGCATGAGAAAGGGGCCTTTACCGGGGCGAATCAGATCCGTCAGGGCCGTTTTGAACAGGCCGATGGGGGCACGCTGTTTCTTGATGAAATAGGTGATATGCCGCTCGACGTGCAAACCCGCTTGCTACGCGTGTTGGCCGATGGCCAGTTCTATCGCGTGGGCGGCTACGCACCGGTGAAAGTGGATGTGCGTATTATCGCGGCAACCCACCAAAACCTTGAGTTGCGCGTGCAGGAAGGCAAGTTCCGTGAGGATCTGTTCCATCGCCTGAACGTGATTCGCGTGCACTTACCGCCGCTGCGTGAGCGTCGTGAAGATATCCCACGTCTGGCGCGCTACTTCCTGCAAGTCGCCGCGCGTGAGTTGGGCGTCGAAGCGAAGATTCTGCATCCGGAAACCGAAACCGCGCTGACGCGCCTGCATTGGTCCGGTAACGTACGCCAGCTGGAAAATACCTGCCGCTGGTTAACCGTGATGGCTGCAGGCCAGGAAGTACTGATTCAGGATCTGCCGCCGGAGCTGTTTGAGTCGAGCACGCCGGACAATCCAGTGCAGTCTCTGCCGGATAGCTGGGCCACCTTGCTGGCACAATGGGCGGACCGCGCGCTGCGTTCCGGTCATCAAAACCTGCTCTCTGAAGCGCAGCCGGAGATGGAGCGCACGCTGCTCACCACCGCCCTGCGTCACACTCAGGGACACAAGCAGGAAGCCGCACGTTTGTTGGGTTGGGGTCGTAATACCCTGACGCGTAAACTGAAAGAGCTGGGAATGGAATAAGTGAGAATCAGGGGAGCGCGATGCTCCCCTGATTTTTATATCACCCGCGAGAATTGCTGCATGCGAGCCTTTTGGCGCAGATAACGATCGAAGCACATGCAGATATTACGAATCAGTAAACGCCCAATTCCTGTGACATGCAGACTACGCCCACGCCGTTCCAGCAAACCATCCGCCATCAAAGGCGCCAGTAACGCTAAATCTTCCGCAAAATAGGTTTCGAAGGTGATCGGCCACTGCGCTTCAATCGCCGCGAAATCTAATGAGAAATGACAAATCAGCGTTTTGATGACATCACGGCGCAGACAGTCATCGTCGCTTAGTGTCAAACCACGCCATAGCGCGTTCCCGCTCTGCTCCACGCTGGCATAGTATTCTTTCAATTCTTTTTGGTTCTGAGCATAACTGTCTCCCAGCATACTGATCGCTGAGACGCCGAATCCGACTAGCTCGGTTTCGCCTTGCGTGGTGTACCCCTGAAAGTTGCGGTGCAGTTCACCCGCACGCTGCGCAATGGCCAACTCATCATCCGGTTTGGCAAAGTGATCCATCCCGATGAACTGATAGCCTGCATCCGTTAGGGTGCCAATGGTTTGCTGCAGGATTTCCAGCTTCTGTTCCGCACCAGGTAGCTCTTCATCTTTGATTTTGCGTTGTGCAGCAAACAGCGTCGGCATGTGCGCGTAATTGAATACGCTGAGTCGATCGGGATTAAGCGCGATGACTCGCTGTAAGGTGAAGGCAAAACTTTCGGGCGTTTGCAGCGGCAAACCATAAATCAGATCCAGGCTGACTGAGCGGAATCCTCGCGCACGCGCACGCTCAACCAGCCCGAAGATAGTCTCTTCATCCTGCACGCGATTGACGCGCTCCTGCACCGCCTTATTGAAGTCCTGCACACCCATACTCAGGCGATTAAAACCTTCAGCACGCAGATGATCGATCATCGCCAGCTCAATTTCGCGTGGATCGACTTCGATCGACATCTCAACGTCATCAGCAATCTCAAAATGGCCACGCAGCAGCGCCACCAGCCGGCTGACCTGAGCTTGGTTGAGAAAGGTTGGCGTACCACCGCCCCAGTGCAATTGCGTGACGCGGCGTCCGGCAAACAGCGGCGCACGCTGGCGGATTTCCTGCTCCAGCACATCCAGATAGCGATCGGCCTTGTGCAGCTGGCGCGTCACAATCTTATTACAGCCGCAGAAGTAGCAAAGGCGATGACAGAACGGAATATGGACATACAGCGACAGGCAACGTTGAGGATAGCGTTCAACCGCAAACTGGAAGCTTGCCTCGCCAAAGTTCTCATTGAACTCTAGCGCAGTGGGGTATGAGGTGTAACGCGGACCTGCGTAATTGTATTTTTCGATCAGCCGCTGATCCCATTCAATCTGCTGCGATGACATGCTCACTCCTTACGGTGAAGTCGTTTGAGGGAGGGTCGCGTTGCAGAAGAGGAGAGATAGCGGTGAGCCGTACGCCGGCGTAAACGCGACTTCAGACGCGACAGGCGACGAAGTTTAAACAATAACCACAGGAGATAACATGTTAGCAGCAGCGCTAAAATTGATCCAGGCCAAAGCATCAGCGAATACCTGTTTAGCGCGGCATGCGCAAATGCGCATGCCGATCAAAAATGACTTAGTTGCCTTTTAACAAGCGCATCATATCGACTTCGGCTTGTTCATCTTCAGCACCGTCATCCAACGCGATACCGAGGGTTTCCATCAGTTCGTCAATGCGATCCAGCGTCTGATCGAGCCATGCCTGATCTTCAGCGCTGAGTGTCTCACCACTTTCCAGACGGTCCAGTAAGGTGTCGAGGCGTTCATCATTTTCCAGCTTCGCCAGCTCTTCTTCCGGTGTCAGACGAACCTTCTCCGCTTTCGGCCTGGCTTTCGCTACCGGCTTTTTCTCCGGTACGGTTTTACCATCGGCCACCAGCGCAACCGGTTTTTTACTACCAGTACGTGGATCGGCATTTTTCTGACCCTGGCCTTTGCCAGCGCCTTTGGTTTCCGGGTTAGCACGGCTGCCCGCTTTATGGCCGCTGTGCTTTTTATCGCGTTTACGATCGCGTGCTTCCTGGTTCAGTTCTTCACGCGATTTGCGTTTGGCTTTAGCAGCAGGTTTGCCACGCTGGGCTGGTGCAGGTTGCTTCATGGTGTCCGGTCTCGGCGATTTTTCTTCAGTATAGAATTGCGGCGAAATCTAGCAGAAAGATGACAAAGAAAAAAGGCGATAGCCTATGCTATCGCCTTATTTCGCACCTTCTACTGAAGGAATAACGGTATAAATCCTTTACAGCTCTCAACGTCCCGGTTGCTCCTTCGCCTCATCGCTCCTGCGAGTAATCCTTTTCCTTGTCCGACTCATACCTGAATCACATCCTGCCATGCTCCTGGTCATCCCCGACACTCCTGAGCGCATCATCCTGATGGGTGCTACCGTGCACTGACACCAAATGTAGACCAATCAGTAAAATGAACAAGTGAGACATGTCTTTAATTTAGAGCGGTAATTTTCAATATCTATTTATCTTATTGAAAATATTACGCTATCCAACATATGAACATTCTATTAATCGGTAATGACTGGCAGTAATTATCGTCGATCTCTTACAAAGTGGCGCGTTAAGACGCTATCGGGCACTTTTGCGCCATAACAGGTATAATCAGCCCAATTGAACGAATCACTTTGCTGGAGCTTTACTTTGTCTGCTTTGAATTATCACATGACCCACTTCGTGCTCAGCGCCCCGGATATTCGCCATTTACCGGCAGATGTGGGCATTGAGGTCGCGTTTGCCGGACGCTCTAACGCAGGCAAATCCAGCGCGCTGAATACCATCACCAACCAGAAAAGCCTGGCGCGTACCAGTAAAACGCCAGGTCGTACTCAGCTCATCAACCTGTTCCAGGTCGTCGAGGGGAAAACCCTGGTCGACTTACCGGGTTATGGCTACGCCGAAGTCCCGGAAGAGATGAAACGTAAATGGCAGCGTGCGCTGTCTGAATATTTGCAGAAGCGCCAGGCACTGAAAGGCCTGGTGGTGCTGATGGATATTCGCCATCCGCTGAAAGACCTCGATCAGAATATGATTGAATGGGCAGTCCAGAGCGGCATCCCTGTACTGGTGCTGTTAACCAAAGCAGATAAGCTGGCATCAGGTGCACGTAAAGCGCAGCTCAAGCTGGTGCGTGAGGCAGCATTAAGTTTTATGGGTGATGTGCAGGTAGAGATGTTCTCGTCACTCAAGAAGATCGGCGTTGATATCGTTCGTCAGAAACTGGATAGCTGGTTCAGTGAACTGGAACCGGCGCAGGAAGATGAAGAAGCCCCTTCTGCGTAATGTGAAGCGCGGGTTTACGACCCGCTTTTCAGAAAAAGCCCAATAAAAAACGCCCCAGTCATAAATGACTGGGGCGGCTAAATATTCAGCCAAATCCGATTACGTGAAGTAAAAGGTCTGAAAGATAGAACATCTTACCTCTGTACCCTACGCGATGAACTTTACCTGATTTTTCCTGACCAACAAAGGGTTTTTTGTTGTTAAGTTTCAGGATTCCACATCTTTTTTACCGGATCCGTCACACTTTGGCTCAAGGCGTGTAGTTTAATTACTAAAAAAATGCTTAGCCGATAGGCAGTTACAAAATGCGCATTTAACAAGCGGCTTTACATCGTTGCTGAACCGATTAAGTAAACTTTTTTCTTATGACGATGTCAGCGGCATAGATATACCGCCGACAACGTTCCTTAGTGCGCCTGGTCCCAGTTATCGCCCGTTCCCACTTCAACCTGCAGCGGTACATCAAGTTTCATGCTGCTCTCCATCAGTTGGCGGATCGTCGCACTCGCACTCTCTACCGCGTCTTTGTGGATTTCAAACACCAGTTCATCGTGTACCTGCATAATCATCTTCACAGCGTCATCCTGCTGTTGCAGTAACCAGCCATCTACAGCGATCATCGCGCGTTTGATAATGTCCGCTGCGGTGCCCTGCATCGGGGCGTTAATCGCCGCGCGCTCTGCCGCCTTACGACGAATGGCGTTGCTGGAGCTGATGTCCGGAAGCCACAGGCGGCGACCATCCAGTGTCTCCACGTAGCCCTTCTCGGCCGCCTGGGTGCGAGTCTCTTCCATGTAACGCAGTACGCCCGGATAACGCTCAAAGTAGAGATCCATATACTTTTTCGCTTCGCCAGCACCGATATTCAACTGGCGCGACAGACCGAAGGCACTCATGCCATAAATCAGGCCAAAGTTAATTGCCTTGGCACTGCGGCGTTGCTCACCTGAAACCTTGCTCAGCGCAACACCAAAGACTTCTGACGCTGTCGCGCGGTGAATGTCTTCACCCTGCGCAAACGCATCCAGCAGGCCTTTATCCTGCGACAGATGCGCCATGATGCGCAGTTCAATTTGCGAGTAGTCAGCCGCAACGATGCGATTATCTTTATCTGCGATAAAAGCCTGACGAATACGACGGCCTTCATCGTTGCGCACTGGGATATTTTGCAGGTTGGGATCGGTAGATGAGAGACGTCCGGTGGCCGTGACCGCCTGATGATAAGAAGTATGCACGCGGCCGGTAACCGGATTGATCATCAAAGGCAATTTGTCGGTATAAGTCGACTTCAGCTTAGACAGGCCACGATGCTCCAGAATCACTTTGGGCAGCGGATAGTCCAGCGCCAGTTCAGCCAGCACTTCTTCGCTGGTTGACGGTGCGCCACCCGGCGTTTTTTTAGTGGGCTTGATGCCCTGCTTTTCAAACAGAATGGTTTGCAGCTGTTTGGTGGAGGAGAGATTAAACGGCTCGCCTGCCAGTTCGTGCGCTTTCAACTCCAATTCCGCCAGACGTGCGGTCAGCTCCTGCGAATGTTTGGCCAGGATGTTTTGATCGATCAATACGCCGTTGCGTTCAATGCGTGAAATCACGGTCACCAGCGGCATCTCGATATCGGTGAAGACCTGCTTCGGACCCGCTTCCTGCTCCAGCTTCGGCCACATCTGCAGATGCAACTGCAGCGTGACATCTGCGTCTTCTGCAGCGTAATGAGCGGCCTGCTCGATAGCAATCTGGTTGAAGGTCAGCTGATTTTTTCCTTTACCGGCAATCTCTTCAAAGGTGACGGTTTTATGGTTCAGCCAGCGCGAAGCCAGGCTATCCATATCATGTTTGCCGCCGACGCTGCTCAGGCAATAAGATTCCAGCATGGTGTCGAATTTAATGCCGTTCAGCTCAATATCGTAGTTCTTCAGCACGCCACGATCGTATTTGAGGTTCTGACCGACTTTTGCAGATTTAGCGTCTTCCAGTAGCGGTTTTAGCTTTTTCAACACGTCGCTGCGGTCGAGTTGTTCTGGCGCATCAAGATAGTCATGGGCCACCGGAAGATAAGCGGCTTCACCGGGCGCAACCGCAAAGGAGAGGCCGACAATGTTGGCACTCCAGCTATCCAGAGAATCGGTTTCCAGATCGAAGGCAAAGAGTTCTGCTTTTTTCAGTTTTTGCAGCCACTCGTCGAAGGTTGCCTCATCCAAAATGGTGACATAGCCGTCAGATGACAACACGCTAGCGGTTTCCGCCACCGTAGCCACTGGTTCAGTCGCCAGCGATTTCTGCGCCTGCACATTGCTCTTTTTGCCCTGCAACCAGGTGCCGTCCTGTAAATCGGTGATCCAGCGTTTGAATTCATAGCGGCCGAAAAGATTTTGCAGCTTTTCAACGTCCGGTTCGTTAACGGTGAGTTGCTCACAACCCAGTTCCAGTTCAACATCCGTTTTGATGGTCGCCAGCTGATAGGACAGGAATGCAACTTCGCGATTCTGCTCCAGCTTCGCTGCCATGGTCTTCGCGCCACGGAACGAGAGATCCGCCACTTTATCCAGGTTGTCGTAAATCGACTGCATACCGCCCAGGCCCTGCAGCAGCGCCTGTGCCGTTTTCTCACCCACGCCAGGCACACCCGGAATGTTATCCGAGCTGTCACCCATCATGGCAAGGAAATCGATAATCAATGAAGGCGGCACACCGTATTTTTGCTCAACCTCTTCCGGGCCCAACACGGTGTTGGTCATGGTATTGATCAACGTAATGCCCGGCGTGACCAGCTGCGCCATGTCCTTATCACCGGTACTGATCAGCACTGCACGGCCCTGCTTTTCTGCTTCCAGTGCCAGAGTACCAATCACGTCATCAGCCTCAACGCCGGTCACCGCCAGCAGCGGTAATCCCATCGCTTTGACCATCTCGTGCAGCGGCTCGATCTGTGCACGCAGATCGTCGGGCATTGGCGGACGATGCGATTTGTAGTGCTCGAATAATTCATCGCGGAAAGTTTTGCCTTTCGCATCGAAGACCACGGCCACATGGCTCGGCTGATACTGCATCAGCAAACTTTTCAGCATGTTGAGCACACCGTACATCGCGCCCGTGGGCTCGCCTGCACTGTTGGTCAGCGGCGGAAAGGCATGATACGCCCGGTAGAGATAAGAGGATCCGTCTACCAGAATCAGGGGATTTTCTGCAATTTGCGCCATAGGTTCGTATTTTCTTCGTTGCGATAATGAGGGCTATAAGGATGCCACAACCAGAGAGGAATGTTGAATCAGAGCAGGGATGTCAGGATCTTTTTCGTTGTTACGCGGAGTGGATCGCAAGGATCGGTCTGTGGATAACTTTGTGCGTAAAATTCATAACGTATTGTTATTTACGCTTATTGCAATCATTTTACAGATAAAAGTTATTGTTTTTCAATTTGTTATTAACTTACCGTGATGAAGCGCGCCTTTTTGAAAAGGTGATCGTCCATGTGGATATTAAGCGGAGGGTTAACGGGGATATCATGATTACGTCATGGGAAAGGGAGTAAAAACGCCGACATCGCCGTAATGCCGATCAGTTAAGACAAAAATGATCGGTTGAACGATCCGGCAGTTCTGCAAGAATCCGTAATCTCTCAGG